>DATFGS010000083.1:0-13677 GCA_035249225.1 Candidatus Methylomirabilota bacterium
CCCGCTCGCGTCTCCGCATGGCCGTGCTGAAGGAGGGCAAGGGGAAGCGGGCGGTGACGCACTTCACGGTGCTCGAGCGCTTCGGCGCCGCCGCGGGCGCCGTGTCGCTGGTCGAGTGCCGGCTCGAGACCGGGCGCACCCACCAGATTCGCGTCCACCTGGCCTCACTGGGCCACCCGCTCCTGGGCGACGAGACCTACCGGGGGCGCCGCGCGGCTCCGGCCGGGGACCCCCGGCTGACCGAGCTGGTCGGCGGGCTCGGCGGGGTGGCGCTCCACGCGGCGGGCCTCACCTTCGCGCATCCGATGACGGGCGCGCGGATGGACTTTTCGTGTCCTCTGCCCGACAGGATCGACCGGATCCTGTCTCATCTGCGCAACAAGGCGCGCTAGCCGCGAGCGGCGACCGCGAGCTTCCTTCCACGTTTCTCGGGCCGAATCCGCGGTCCAGGGCGTGGCATGCCGCGTGCTACGATGGTTCTTACGATGACTCAGCTCACGACCGTCATCCTCGCGGCCGGCGAGGCCAAGCGCATGCGTTCAGCCCGGCCCAAGGTCCTCCACAGCCTCTGCGGGCGCCCCCTGATCGCCTATCCGGTCGGTGCCGCCCGGGCCCTCGGCTCCCGGGTCGTCGTGGTGGTGGGACGCGCGGCCGACGAGGTGCGGGCGGCGGTCTCTCCGGAGGCCGGGGCCGGCTTCGTGGAGCAGAAGGAGCGCCTGGGCACCGGGCACGCCGTGCTGCAGGCGCGCGTCGCGTGCGGGGACGGCTCCGGCACGCTGCTGGTGCTCCCGGGTGACGTCCCGCTCCTCTCGGACGCGACGCTCAAGCGGCTCGTGGACCACCACGTCCACACCGGCGCGGCCGGCACCCTGCTGACCGCGGAGGTCGCGGACGCCACCGGCTACGGCCGCGTGGTGCGGGAGCAAGGCCGGCCGGTGGGTGTCGTGGAGCACCGGGACGCCACGCCGGCCCAGCGGGAGATCCGCGAGATCAACACCAGCGTGTACTGCTTCGATGCGGCGCGCTTCTGGCCCGCGCTGGCCCAGGTCACGCCCGAGAACGAGCAGAGCGAGTACTACCTCACCGACGTGATCGGCATCCTGCATCGCCAGGGGCAGCGGCTCGAGGCGGTGATCACCGAGGATGCGAGCGAGTGCCTGGGCGTCAACGACCGCAGGCAGCTCGCCGAGCTGGCCGGCATCATGCGGCGCCGCATCCTCGACCGGCTGATGACGGGCGGGGTGACCGTGATCGATCCCGCCACCACCTACGTGGACGACACCGTCACGATCGGCGCCGATACCGTGCTGCATCCGGGCGTGATCCTCGAGGGCCGGACGACGGTGGGCGCCGAGTGCGTGATCAACACCGGCTGCCACGTGGCCGACACCACGCTCGGCGATCGGGTGCTGCTCAAGCCGTACTGCGTGCTCGCCGACTCGATCGTCGAGGACGAGGCGCAGCTCGGGCCCTTCTGCCACCTGCGGCCCCTGAGCCACGTGGGCGCGAAGGCCAAGATCGGCAACTTCGTGGAGCTCAAGAAGTCGCGGATCGGGCGCGGCTCCAAGGTGCCTCATCTGACCTACGTGGGCGACACCCGGATGGGCGACGGCGTGAACATCGGGGCCGGCACCATCACCTGCAACTACGACGGGGTGGCCAAGCACGAGACGGTGATCGGCGACGGGGTCTTCGTGGGCACCAACTCGAGCCTGGTCGCGCCGCTCACCATCGGGGAGGGCGCCTACGTGGCGGCGGGCTCGGTGATCACCAAGGACGTGCCGCCGGGCGCGCTGGCGGTGGCCCGCGGCCGGCAGGAGACGCGCGAGGGCTGGGTCGCCCGCAAGCAGAAGGACAAGAAGCCCAAGCACTAGGAGCCGGCCCATGTGTGGAATCGTCGGGTACATCGGGGACAAGAACGCGGTCGACATCGTGCTGGAGGGGCTGCGGCGCCTCGAGTACCGCGGCTACGATTCCGCGGGAGTCGCGGTGATCGGCCCCACCGGCCTGCAGATCCGCCGCGCGGCCGGGCGCATCAAGAACCTCGAGACGCTCCTGCGCGAGAAGCCGATCGAGGGCCGCATCGGCCTCGGCCACACGCGCTGGGCCACCCACGGGCGGCCCACCGACGAGAACGCGCACCCGCACACCGACGGCTCCGGCGACCTGGTGGTGGTCCACAACGGCATCATCGAGAACTACCTGCCGATCAAGGAGCGTCTGCAGGCCGAGGGGCACGTCTTCAAGTCCGAGACGGACACCGAGGTCATCGCGCACCTCATCGAGCGCCATCTGCAAGACACGCCTCGGCTCGACGAGGCGGTGCGGCGCGCCCTCCAGGAGCTGCGCGGCTCCTACGCGGTCGTCGTGCTCCACCGCCAGATGCCCGACCGCCTGGTCGCGGCCAAGCTCGGCGCGGGCAGCGTGGTGGTGGGCCTGGGCGAGAACGAGATCTTCCTGGCCTCCGACATTCCGGCCATCCTCTCCCACACCCGTGACGTGGTGGTGCTGGAGGACGAGGACGTGGCGGTGGTGACGCGACGCGGGGTCGAGATCACGCAGCTCGACGGTGCCCCGGTGCAGCGGGCGCCCTCGCGCGTCCTCTGGGATCCGATCCTCGCCGAGAAGGGCGGCTACCGTCACTTCATGCTCAAGGAGATCTACGAGCAGCCGCGCGCGGCCGCCGACACCATGCGCGGGCGCGTGCAGCCGGAGGGCGGCACGGTGGTGCTGCCCGACGTGCAGCTCGATCCCGACGTGGTCGCCGGGGTTCAACGAATCGTCCTGGTGGCCTGCGGGACCTCGTATCACGCGGCGATCGTGGGCCGCTTCATGCTGGAGCGCCTCACCGGGATCACCGCCGAGGTGGACCTGGGCTCGGAGTACCGCTACCGCGACGCGGTCGTCGGGCCCGAGACCCTCGTGATCGCCCTCTCGCAGTCCGGCGAGACCGCGGATACCCTCGGCGCGGTCAAGATGGCCCGCGCCAAGGGCGCGCCGATCGTCGGCATCACCAACGTGGTCGGCTCGGCGCTCTCGCGCGAGGCCACCGGCACGCTCTACACGCACGCGGGGCCCGAGATCGGGGTGGCGTCGTCCAAGACGTTCACCTCGACGCTCATCGCCCTCTACCTGCTGGCCCTCTGGCTCGGGCGGCGGCGGGGCATGCTGCTGGCCGAGGACGGGCGCAAGCACATCCAGGGCCTGCTCGAGCTGCCGCGGCTGATGGAGCGGACGCTCGAGCTCGAGCCCGCGGTGGCCGACCTGGCCCGGGAGCTCTCCCGGCACAAGAACTTCCTCTTCCTGGGGCGCGGGATCAACTATCCGCTCGCGCTGGAAGGGGCGCTGAAGCTCAAGGAGCTGTCCTACGTGCACGCCGAGGGCTACCCGGCCGGCGAGATGAAGCACGGCCCCATCGCGCTGCTGGAGGACGGCTTCCCGGTGATCGCGGTGGCCCCGCGGGACGGCTCCTATGACCGGATGATGAGCAACCTCGAGGAGGTGCGGGCCCGCGACGGGCGGGTGATCGCCATCGGGCACGAGGGCGATCGCGAGCTGGCCGCCAAGGCCGCCGTGATGCTGGCGGTGCCGGCGTCGGGCGATCTGCTCACGCCCATCCTGTTGTCGATCCCGATGCAGCTCCTGGCCTATCACATGGCGGTCCGCCTCGGCCGCGACGTCGACCAGCCGAGAAACCTGGCGAAGTCGGTGACCGTCGAGTAGCTCGGCAAGACGGAGGACGCGCGTCCGGAGCTGAGCTCGCAACCGGAGCTTCTTTACATATCCGCTCGGCTCGCCTTCGGCTGCGCCTCGCCAAGCCACACCCTCGCGGTTGTGTTATCGTTTGTTCCCATGCCGCACCCCGCTGTGACCGCGGACAGTCTCCTCGCGCCGCTGAACCCCCCGCAGCGTGAGGCGGTCACGACCACGAAGGGCCCCGTGCTCGTCCTCGCGGGGGCCGGAAGCGGCAAGACCCGGGTCATCGCGCACCGCATCGCCTATCTCCTGGCGGTGGAAGGCATCGATCCGCGGCACGTGCTGGCGGTCACCTTCACCAACAAGGCGGCCGCCGAGATGCGCCACCGGGTGGAGGACCTGCTCCTGCCCGCGGGGATCCGCCCGCCGCTCATCGCCACGTTCCACTCGGCGTGCGTGCGCATCCTGCGGCAGCGCGCGGCCCAGGCCGGGCTCCCGCCCTCCTTCGTGATCTACGACGAGGACGACCGGCAGAGCCTGGTGAAGGAGGCCCTGCGCGAGCTCGACTTCGACGAGCGCACGCTCACGCCCAGCACGGTGGTGCACCGCATCAGCCACTGCAAGAACCAGATGCTCACGCCCGCCGACGTGGAGCAGGCCGCCCGCACCCCGCGCGAGGAGCGCCTCGCCTCCCTTTACCGGCTCTACGAGGAGAAGCTCGCCGCCGCGGGCGCGCTCGACTTCGACGACCTGCTGCTCCGGGTGGTGCGGCTCCTCGAGACGGTCCCGGAGGCGCTGCGCTGGTACCGCACCGTATGGAGTCACGTCCTGGTGGACGAGTACCAGGACACCAACCGCGCGCAGTACCGCATCGTGCAGCTCCTCACCGAGGAGCACCGGAACCTCTGCGTGGTGGGCGACCCCGACCAGTCGGTCTATCGCTGGCGGGGCGCGGACCTGCGCAACATCCTCGACTTCGAGAAGGACTACCCGGACTGCCGGGTGGTGGCGCTGGAGCAGAACTACCGCTCCACCAAGCGCATCCTCGACATCGCCTCCGCGGTGATCGTCAACAACACCGCCCGCAAGGACAAGCGGCTCTGGACCGAGAACGGGGAGGGCGAGCGCGCGGAGGTCTACCGGGCCTGGGACGAGAACGAGGAGTCGGCCTTCGTGGCCCAGAAGATCCGGGGCCTGCGCGGCGAGGGGCGGGACTACCGGGACGTCGCGGTGTTCTACCGCACCAACGCCCAGTCCCGCGTCCTGGAGGATGCGCTGCGCCGCGCGGGCATCCCGTACCTGATCGTGGGCGGCGTGCGCTTCTACGAGCGGCGCGAGATCCGGGACATGGTGGCCTACCTGCGCCTGATCTCGAACCCGCTCGACGACGTGGCCTTCCGCCGGGCGGTCGCCGCCCCCGCCCGCGGCATCGGCAAGGCCACGCTCGATCGCCTGGCCGACGCGGCGCGCGCGGCGGGCGTGCCGCTCCTGATGGCCTGCGCGGCCCTGCCGGGCGACATCACCGGCAAGCCCCGGCGCGCCCTCGAGGAGTTCGCCCGCCTCATCGCCCGCCTCGGGGAGCGGCGCGCCGGCTTCACGGTGCCCGCGCTGATCGACGAGGTGTGCGCGGCCTCCGGCTACCGCGACGCGCTCAAGGCGGAGCGCACCGCCGAGGCGGAGGCGCGCCTCGAGAACCTGGAGGAGCTGGTGGCCGCCTCCGAGGAGCTCATCGCGAGCCAGCTCGCGGCGGGCGTCGAGTCGGTGACCCTCGAGGCCTTCCTCGACTCGATCGCCCTGGTGGCCGACACCGACGAGATCGACGCGGAGGCGGGCGGGGTGACCCTCATGACCCTGCACTCGGCCAAGGGACTCGAGTTCCCGGTGGTCTTCCTCACCGGGCTCGAGGAGGGGGTGTTTCCCCACTCGCGCTCGATGCAGGAGCCGGAGGAGCTGGAGGAGGAGCGGCGCCTCTGCTACGTCGGCATCACGCGCGCCCAGGAGCGGCTGATGCTGTCGTACGCCCTGCACCGCCGCATCCAGGGCTACGGGGTCGCGGAGCCGTCGCGCTTCCTGCTCGAGATCCCGGAGGACCAGGTCCACCTGATCAACGCGCGGCGGCCCGAGCCGGTCCAAGTGCCCGTCTCCGGCGTCTCGGAGCCCGCGCCCGACGAGGACTTCCCGTTTCGCCTGGGGGCCAAGCTGCGCCACGCGCGGTGGGGCGAAGGGCTGCTGGTGGGCATCCAGCGCGAGGGCGCCGACGTGATCGCCACCGTGCACTTCGCCAGCGTGGGCCGCAAGCGCCTGTCGCTGCAGTACGCGCATCTCGAGGAGATCTAGCGATGGCCCCCTCCGGCCCGAAGATCTCGGCGAAGGACGTCGAGCACGTGGCCCGGCTGGCCCGCCTCGACCTGTCGGCGGCCGAGAAGGAGCGGATGGGCCGCGAGCTCGACGGCATCCTGACCTACATCGACAAGCTCCGCGCGCTCGACACGAGCGGCGTCGAGCCCACCTCGCACGCGGTGCCCGTCACCAACGTGATGCGGGACGACGTGCCGTCCCCGTCGCTGCCCCAGGCCGACGCGCTCGGCAATGCGCCGGACCGGCAGGGCGATCTCTTCCGCGTCCCCAAGATCATCGAGGAGTAGCGGCCGCATGCTGGCCTCGCTCACCGCGCACGAGCTCGCGGCCCGGTATCGGAGCGGGGAAGCCACGCCCACGCAGGCCACCACCGAGTACCTGGCCCGGATCGAGCGCATCGATCCGCAGCTCCGGGCCTTTCTCACCGTCACCCGGGAGGACGCGCTCCGCCGCGCGGCCGAATCCGACGCCCGCTTCAAGGCGGGCGCCCCGCGGGGACCGCTCGACGGCATCCCGGTCGCCCTCAAGGATCTCTTCTGCACGCGCGGCGTGCGCACCACCTCGGGGTCGAAGATCCTCGACCGCTTCGTGCCGCCGTACGACGCGACGGTGGTCGCGCGGCTCGACGCGGCGGGGGCGATCCTGCTCGGCAAGCTCAACATGGACGAGTTCGCGATGGGCTCGTCCACCGAGCACTCCGCCTACGGCGCCACCCGCAACCCGTGGGACCTGGCGCGGGTGCCCGGCGGCTCCTCGGGGGGCGCCTCCGCGGTGGTGGCCGCGGATCTCGCCGCGCTCAGCCTCGGCACGGATACCGGCGGCTCGATCCGCCAGCCCGCCGCCTTCTGCGGCGTGCTCGGCATGAAGCCCACCTACGGGCGGGTGTCGCGCTACGGGGTCATCGCGTTCGCGTCCTCGCTGGACCAGGTCGGCCCCTTCGCCAAGGACGTGGAGGACGCCGCGGTGCTGCTCGGGACCATCGCGGGCGCCGATCCGATGGACTCGACCGCGGTGGACGTGCCGGTGCCCGACTACCGGGCCGCGCTGGGGCAGGGCATCGTCGGCATGACGATCGGGGTGCCCGCGGAGTACTTCATCGACGGGATGGATCCCGAGGTGGAGCGCGCGGTGCGCGCGGCCATCGCCGCGCTCGAGAAGCTGGGCGCCCGCGCGGAGCCGGTCTCGCTCCCGCACTCCGAGTACGGGCTCGCCGCCTACTACGTGATCGCGCCCGCGGAGGCGTCGTCGAACCTCGCGCGCTACGACGGGGTGAAGTACGGCCTGCGGGTGCCCGGCGCGCGCGACCTGATCGACATGTACAGCAAGACCCGCGCCGCCGGGTTCGGCAACGAGGTCAAGCGCCGCCTGATGCTGGGGACCTACGCGCTCTCCGCCGGCTACTACGACGCCTACTACGGCCAGGCCCAGAAGGTCCGCACCCTGGTGCGGCGCGACTTCGAGCAGGCCTTCGCGCGCGTGGACCTGATCGTGGCCCCCACCACGCCCGGGGTGGCGTTCAAGATGGGCGAGAAGGAAGACCCGCTGCAGATGTACCTCAACGACATCTTCACGATCCCGGTGAACCTGGCCGGGCTGCCCGGGGTCTCGATCCCGGGCGGCTTCACCCAGACCGGGCTGCCGATCGGGCTGCAGCTCATCGGCCGGGCCTTCGACGAGGCGACGCTGTTCCGCGCCGCCCACGCCTACCAGCAGGTGACCACCTGGCACACCCGCAGGCCCGCGCTATGACCGAGAGCCGCTACGAGACGATCATAGGCCTGGAAGTTCACGCCCAGCTCGCGACCGCGACCAAGATGTTCTGCGGCTGCCGCGCCACCTTCGGGGAGGCGCCGAACACCCAGACCTGTCCGGTCTGCCTGGGGTTGCCCGGCTCGCTCCCGGTGATCAACCGCCGGGCGATCGAGTTCGGCACGATGACCGCGCTCGCGCTCGGCTGCGCGGTGAACGGCCTGAACCGGTTCGCGCGCAAGCATTACTACTACCCGGACATGCCGAAGAACTACCAGATCAGCCAGTACGAGGAGCCGCTCGCCGAGCACGGACACCTCGCGGTCGACGCGGGCGGCGGCCCGCGCGAGATCGGCATCCAGCGCGTGCACCTCGAGGAGGACGTGGGCAAGCTCGTCCACGAGGGCGCGCTCGCGACCGCGCCCTCCAGCAGCGTGGACTTCAACCGGGCCGGGGTGCCCCTGATGGAGATCGTCTCCAAGCCCGACCTCCGGAGCCCGGAGGAGGCCGCCGCCTACCTGAAGACGCTGCGCGCGATCCTGATCTACCTGCGCGTGTGCGACGGCAACATGGAGGAAGGCTCGCTCCGCTGCGACGCCAACATCTCGCTCCGGCCGCGCGGGCAGGTCGAGTACGGCACCAAGGTCGAGATCAAGAACATGAACTCGTTCCGGAACGTGCGGGACGCGCTCGAGTACGAGATGAAGCGCCAGGCCCGCGCGCTGGAGACCGGAGAGCGCATCGTGCAGGAGACGCGGCTCTGGGATCTCGACCGGGCGGTGACGGTGTCGATGCGCTCGAAGGAGTTCGCGCACGACTATCGCTACTTCCCGGAGCCGGACCTGCCGCCGCTGGATCTCCGCGCGGGCTGGGTGGACGAGGTGGGCGCGCGGCTGCCCGAGCTGCCGGCGGCCCGCCGGCTCCGCTTCCAGAGCGCCTACGCGCTGACGCCGTACGAGGCCGACCTCCTGACCCAGGGCCGCGGGCTCGCCGACTACTTCGAGGAGGCGGTGCGCGGCTCCGGCAAGCCCAAGGTGGTGGCCAACTGGGTGCTCAACGAGCTGCTGCGCGAGCTGCCCGGGGACGACGACCAGGCGGTGGCGGCCTGCCCGATCCCCCCCGCCAACCTGGTCGGGCTGCTGGCCCTGATGGACGACGGCACCATCAGCGGCAAGATCGCCAAGGACGTGTTCGAGAAGATGTACCGCTCGGGCGACACCGCGCAGGCGATCGTGAGCCGCGAGGGGCTCACCCAGGTGGCCGACGAGGGCGCGCTCGGCGCCGCGGTGGACCGGGTGCTGGCCGAGCACGCCAGGGTGGTCGAGGACTACCGGGCCGGCAAGAAGGCCGCGCTGGGGTTTCTGGTCGGGCAGGTGATGAAGTCCACGCAGGGCAAGGCGAATCCGGCCGCGGTGAACCGCCTGTTGGTGGAAAAACTACCGAAAGTTTGAATAGTTAGGTAGAATGGTGTGCACCTCATGATTCGGCTGCAGCACGTGTCGATGGTCTTCGGTGCCGGCCCCTCCCGAGTGGCCGCCCTCAACGACGTGTCCTTCCAGGTCGCCAAGGGAGAATTCGTCGTCCTGAGCGGGGCCAGCGGCGCGGGCAAGACCACCCTGCTCCGGCTCCTCTACGCGGCCGAGATGCCCTCCGAGGGCGATATCGACGTGGCCGGCTTCGACGTCGCCGCGCTGCGCCGCTCCGAGATCCCGCGCCTGCGGCGGTCGATCGGCATCGTGTTCCAGGACTCCAAGCTCCTGGCCGGGCGCACCGTCTTCGAGAACGTGGCCTTCGTGCTGCGCGTGCTGGGCACCGCCCGGCGCGACATCACGCCCAAGGCGTTCGCCGCGCTCAAGGCGGTCGGGCTCTCCGCGCGGGCCCAGGCCTTCCCGCACCAGCTCTCCCAGGGCGAAGCGCAGCGGGCCTCGCTGGCGCGGGCCATCGTCAAGTCGCCGGGGCTGCTCCTGGCCGACGAGCCCACCGGCAACCTGGACGAAGAGATGGCCAACGAGATCCTGGCCCTGGTCAAGGACATCTGGAGCCGCGGCACCACCGTGCTCTTCGCGACGCACCAGGCCCGCCTCGTGCCCCAGCTCAAGCGGCGCACCCTGAAGCTCGAGGGCGGCCGTCTGGTAAAGGACGAAGGATGAGCCGGGCGCTTCGGGTCGCCGCGACCGAGATGGCCCACGGTCAACATGGCTTGGCCATGTTGAGGATGAAGAGGGGTTAGGGGCTTGTTCAGCTTCGTCATGAACGAGGCGATGCGCGACCTCCGGCGCGCCGGCCGCATCGGTCTCGCGGCGATCCTGCTCATCGCGCTCTCGCTCACCGCGCTCGGCGGGTTCTGGCTGCTCTCGCTCAACCTGGGCCGGGCCATCGACCAGTGGGGCGACCGGGTGCGCGTCATCGTGTACCTGAAGGACGAGCCGCCGGCCGCCAAGCTCGACGATCTCCTGCAGCGCATCGAGGCGGTGGGTGGCATCCAGCGGGTGCGCTACGTCTCCAAGGCCGAGGCCCTGCGGGTGCTCAAGCGCTCGCTGGGCAGCCAGGCCGACGTGGCCGAGCAGCTCCCCCGCAATCCGCTGCCCGCCTCGGTCGAGGTGACGCCCGACGCGGCCATCGCGACGCCGGAGGGCACGCGCGCCCTGGTGGGCCGCCTGGTGGCGCTGCCCGAAGTGGAGGAGGTGCAGGGCGGCAGCCAGTGGGTGGACGGGCTCGAGCAGTTCCGGCGCCTGTTCCAGGGCGTGGGCCTCGTGATCGGCGCGGTGCTCGCGGTGGCCGCGATCCTCACCGTGACCACCGCGACGACCCTGGTCCTGCACCTGCGCCGCGACGAGATGGAGATCATGCGCCTGGTGGGCGCCACCGAGAACGTGATCCGCGCGCCGCGGCTGCTCCAGGGCATGGCCCAGGGCCTGGTCGCGGCGATCATGGCGCTCGCCGCGCTCGAGATCGCCTACGCGCTCGCGGTGCCCCGCCTCGAGCCCCTGCTGCCGATGACGCTCGGCCTCGAGCGGGTGACCTTCCTGTCTCCGCTGCAGGCGCTCGCCCTCATCGGCACCGGGACCATGCTGGGGGCGCTGGGCGGGCTGCTGGCGCGCGGGCGGGCCCAGGTATGAGACGGCTCTGGCGGCTCGGCCTGGCCCTGGCGGTGGTGCCGGCCCTGCTCGCGCCCGCGGCCCTCGCCCAGGCCCCGAAGCGCGAGAGCGCCGAGATCGGCGACAAGCAGCAGGACCTGCAGCAGACGCAGAAGCGCCTCCACGAGGAGCGCCAGAAGGCGGCCGAGGCGCGCAAGCGCGAGGCGAGCGTGCTGAGCGAGCTCGAGGGCATCGATCGGCGCCTCGGGGACAAGCGCCAGCAGGTGGTGGCGCTGGACACGCGCCTGCGGCGGGCCCAGGCCGACGTCGGCGAGCTGCAGGGCGAGATCGGGCGCCTGCAGTCGCGCCGCTCCGGACAGGAGGACGTGCTGGGCCGGCGCCTCCGCGCGCTCTACAAGCTGCAGGTCCAGGGCGGCGTGCTGCCGATCGTGCTCTCCGGCGCGGATCCGGTGGAGCAGGCGGTGCAGCTCCGGCACCTGACCACCCTGGCCTCGGTGGACGCCCGCCTGATTCGAGAGTATCGTGTGACGTCCGAGGTGCTCGCCGACCGCAAGAGCCGGGTCGAGGCGCGCGGGCGGGAGATGGCGTCGCTCCGATCCGAGGCGGATCAGGAGCGGGCCGAGTTCGATCAGGAAGCGGCGAAGCGGCGCGCGTTGCTGGCAAAGGTGCAGAGCGAGCGCGCGTACCACGACCGGATGGTGGGCGAGCTGTCCGAGGCCACCCGCCGGCTCGAGGCCTTCATCCGCGACCTGCAGGAGAAGCAGCGGCGGGCGGTGGCGAAGGTTCCGCCGCCGAGCCGGCCCGCCCGGCCGGCGCCCGGCGACACCGGTCCGGGCTTCGCGTCCGTGCGCGGGCGGCTCGCGTGGCCGGCGGACGGCCGGGTCGTCGCGGAGTACGGCCCGCAGGTCAATCCCCGGTTCGGAACGAAGACGTTCCGCAACGGGATCGACATAGAGGCGGGCGAGGGCTCGAACATCGCGGCGGTGTTCCCCGGCCAGGTCGTCTACACCGGCTGGTTCCGGGGCTACGGGAACCTGATCATCGTGGATCACGGCGGGGAGTACTACACGGTCTACGCGCACGCCGCCGACATCCGGGTCACCGAGGGTGACGAGGTGAAGCAGGGGCAGATCATCGGGACGGTCGGCGATACCGGCTCGCTGCAGGGGCCGCGGCTGTACTTCGAGGTGCGGCACGAAGGGAAGCCGCAAGACCCAACTCAGTGGCTGAGACCACGTGGCTAGGCGAGGCGCAGCCGAAGGCGAGCCGAGCGAATACACGAAAGAAGTACACACGGAGGCGGAAACGATGCGGCCCATCCGGCACATGAAGAAGGTGGTCATGATCTCCGCGCTGCTGCTCATCCTCACCCTGTCCCTCGGGGGCGGGGTGGCGAGCAAGGGCAACGACACCGCGGCCACCTACGAGAACCTGCGCCTCTTCACCGAGGTGCTCTCGATCGTCCAGAGCCAGTACGTGGACGAGGTCCCGCCCAAGGACATCATCTACAACGCGATCAAGGGCACGCTGCGCGGGCTCGATCCGCACTCCTCGTTCCTCGACCCCGACATGTACCGCGAGATGCAGGTCGAGACGAGCGGGAGCTTCGGGGGTCTCGGCATCGAGATCACCCTGCGGGACGACGTGCTGACGGTGGTGGCCCCCATCGAGGGCACCCCGGCCTATCGCGCGGGCATCCAGCCCGGTGATCGCATCCTGAAGATCGAAGGGCTCTCCACCAAGGACATGCAGCTCTCCGACGCGGTCAAGCGCATGCGGGGCAAGCCGGGCAGCAAGATCACGATCTCGATCGTGCGCGAGGGCTGGTCGGAGCCGAAGGACTTCCTCATCACCCGCGAGCAGATCCGCGTCCAGTCGGTCCGGGCCAACCAGCTCGAGCCCGGCATCGAGTACATCAAGCTGCGCCAGTTCCAGGAGCAGACCGCCAACGACCTGGAGACCTCGCTCGACAAGTACGTGAAGGACGGCAAGATCCAGGGGCTCGTGCTGGACCTGCGCAACAATCCGGGCGGGCTGCTCACCTCCGCGGTCGAGGTGACCGAGAAGTTCCTGGAGTCGGGCAAGCTGGTGGTCTACACCGAGGGCCGGGTGCGCAACCAGAACATGCGCTTCTCCTCGAACGCCAAGCGGGTGTTCACCGACTTCCCGATCGTCGTGCTGGTCAACCAGGGCAGCGCCTCCGCCTCCGAGATCGTGGCGGGCGCGCTCCAGGACTGGGGCCGTGCGGTGGTGATCGGCACCCAGAGCTTCGGCAAGGGCTCGGTGCAGACCATCATCCCGCTCTCGGACGGCTCCGGGCTGCGGCTGACCACCGCCAAGTACTTCACGCCGAAGGGCCGGTCCATCCACGGCAAGGGCATCACCCCCGACATCATCGTGGAGGCGCCGAAGGTGGTCGCGGCCGCGCCGGGCGCGGAGCAGCCCGTGCCGACCCCGCCGGTGTCGGAGACGCCGCAGGAGCAGCTCAAGCGCGACCCGCAGCTGCAGCGCGCGCTCGACCTGCTCAAGGCCATGAAGATCCTGGACAAGGGCCGGCCGGGCCCGGCCGGGCCCCAGGCCCAGACCCGCTAGGCGGCCGGAGGGGACCGATGCCGGCGAGAGTGTGGCAGGCTCTCGCCGGCATCATCGTTCTGCTGCTGATCGCGGTGGTGGGTCTCGATCAGTGGCAGGCGCGTAGCGGGGAGGCGAGCCTCTTCGGCTCCGACCTCTTCGGACGCGCGCCCCGGAAGCCCGCCGCGCCGGCCCCCGCGGCGCT
>DATFGS010000084.1:0-10660 GCA_035249225.1 Candidatus Methylomirabilota bacterium
CGCGAGTGGGAGCACTGGACCGCCGAGAGCGAGGAGGGCACCCAGCGGATCATGGCGGACTCCGTCGCCCCGGTCCTGGACGCGGGCCTCGCCGACCTCGTGGACATGGACCACCGCGTCATCGACGAGATCCGCCTCGAGCCGACGCCCGGCCACACCCCGGGACACGTGAGCGTGCGCCTCGCCTCGGGAGGCGCGGACGCGGTGATCACCGGCGACCTCATGCACCATCCCGTGCAGGTCGCGGAGCCTACCTGGCAGACCCCCTTCGACAGCGACCCCGCCGCGGCCATCGCCACGCGGCGCGCCTTCTGCGCGCGCTACGCCGACCACCCGGTGACCGTGCTGGGCACGCACTTCCACCATCCGACCGCGGGGCGCATCGTGAGCCACCGCGACACCTGGCGCTTCGCGGCGGATGGAACGCGCTAGCCGGCCCCTCGCCGCCGGTGGTCTTGACAAGGTCCGGGCGGACGGCGTAGTAAGACAACGATTCAAGTTGAAACTATGCCCACCCACTACCCGGGCAGCACCGAGGAGCGGACGGCGCTCGACACCTACATCAAGCTGATGCGGGCCGCCGAGTCGGTGACGGCCCGTCTCGAGCCGCTGATGCGGGCGGCCGACCTGACCGTCGGCCAGTTCGGCGTGCTGGAGGCCCTCCTGCACCTGGGCCCCCTCTGCCAGCGCGATCTCGGGCGCAAGCTGCTGCGGAGCGGGGGCAATACCACCGTGGTGGTCGGCAACCTCGCGCGGCGCGGGCTCGTGCGCCGCACGCGGCGGCCCGACGACCGGCGGTACATCACGGTCACGCTCACCGACAAGGGCCGCCGATTGATCGGCGGCATCTTCCCTCGGCACGCGGAACACCTCGTGCGCGAGATGCGCGCGCTCTCCCCGACGGATCAGGCGGAGCTGGGCCGGCTCTGCCGGCGGCTCGGCCGCGGACGGCGGGAGGGTCGCGAAAAGGAGACCGGCAATGGCGTCACAGCCCACGCGCTTCGGCTCGCTCCGGCACTTTGAGAAGGGCGGCGTCGAGGTCATCAAGGACGATCCGCGGAACTACGTCTTCTCCAACGTGTTCGAGGTCGCCTCGAAGGCCAAACCGTACGAGAAGGTCGCGGTCGGCAAGAACATCGAGTACGTGATCGAGGCCATCCGGGCCGAGGGCACGTCCGGCTGGCGGGTGGCCGCCCAGGACGAGTTCGCCCTCGTGATGGACGGGGAGGTCGAGGTGCGGCTGGTCAAGCCCGCCGATCCGTCGCTGGTGCCGCCGGGCAGCCAGGGGTCGATCCCGCTGCCCGCCGATCCCGCCGGCAAGAAGATGGGACGCGTGCGGGCCCGGCGCGGACACATGACGCTGCTGCCCGCGGGCGCGGCGTACCAGTTCCACGCCAATCACCCGAGCGTGATCCTGCTGCAGACGCTGGCCGGACGCGACACGGTGGAGCGCTGGGCCCAGATCTGCCAGACCACACTCCGGCCCCGGGCCTGAGGGAGGACGACGCCATGACGACGACCGACACGCTCCCCGAGCTGGGCAGCATCGAACCCAACCAGTTCGGCTACCGGGACTTCGCGCTGGGCAAGTTCTCCTTCGCCCGCGACGAGTACTTCGTGCACGTTCGCTGGCCCAACGGCACCCACATGCTCGCGGTGGACGCCTTCCTGCGCGCGATCCAGCGCGACGTCGCGTGGGGCTTCTTCTACGGCATCGTCAACTTCGACACCGTGATCGGGACGGTGAACCACTACGGCACCGTGGATCTCTTCGCGGGACGATTCAACGCCCAGTACCGGCAGGCCGGGCTCGACTACTCGGAGAACTTCAAGACCGACGCGATCAGCCGCCTCTTCGAGGCGATCCTGGCCGACTGGACCAACGCCACGTTCGATCCCTTCGCGTCGCCCGCCGAGACCGGCAGCGCGTTCGGGCCCAAGAACGGCAGCAACAAGCGGGCGATCACGCGCCACCGGGTGACCGCCAAGCGCATGATCGGAGCGCCCGGCGACGAGCCGGTCCGCACCGACGACAACGGGTTTCCGATCAACCGTCAGTTCACCGACGTGCCGCAGGACGCGCCCGAGGTGCACGCGGAGCCGGGCTTCGAGCACGAGGTGGTCTCGGTGAACCTCTTCGCCTATCTCTCGCGCTCCGACGTGACGTGGAACCCCTCGGTGGTGTCGGTGTGCAAGAACAGCCTCTACTGCCCGACCACCGAGGAGTACATCCTGCCGATCATCCACGGCAACGACCGGGTGGAGTGGTTCGTGCAGCTCTGCGACGAGATCCAGTGGGAGGTGGAGGACCGGGACACCGGCGCGGTCCGCGCCCGGGTCACCATGAAGGCGGGCGACGTGGCCGCGATGCCCGCCGACATCCGCCACCGCGGGTTCTCGCCCAAGCGCTCGATGCTGCTCGTGTGGGAGAACGCCTCGCCGGAGCTCCCGGCGCTCTACGCCAGCGGCAAGATGCCGCCGGCGCCCGTGCAGTTCTAGCCGGATGCCGAGGAGGACGACGATGTCCGACGAGATCAGGCGGGGTGGACGGCGGGATTTCCTGCGGGTGGCCGGCGGCTCCGCGGCGGCGCTCGCGCTCCACGGCATCCGCCCGGGCCGGGCGGCGGCCCAGCGTGGCACGCGGCCGCTCAAGATCGGCTACGTGAGCCCTCAGACCGGCCCGCTGGCCGGCTTCGGCGAGACGGACAACTTCGTGGTCGGCGGCATCCGCCAGGCGGTGAGGAACGGGCTGTCGATCCGCGGGCAGAGCTTTCCGGTGGACGTGCTCGTCCGCGACAGCCAGTCGGACCCGAACCGCGCCGCCGAGGTCGCCTCGCGCCTGATCCTGTCGGACAAGGTGGATCTGATGCTCGTGTCGAGCACGCCGGAGACCACGAATCCGGTCTCCGACCAGTGCGAGGCCAACGGGACGCCCTGCGTGTCGAGCGTCTGCCCGTGGCAGCCGTGGTTCTTCGGCCGCGGGGGCAAGCCCGAGACCGGCTTCAAGTCCACCTATCACTTCTTCTGGGGCCTCGAGGACATCATCGGCGTCTTCGTGGACATGTGGGACACGCTGCCGACGAACAAGGTCGTCGGCGCGCTCTGGCCGAACGACGGCGACGGCAACGCGTGGGGCGACCCGCAGCGGGGTTTCCCGGCCGCGCTGGCCAAGGCCGGGTACAAGCTCGTGGATCCCGGGCGGTACCCGAACCTCTCGGACGACTTCTCGGCCCAGATCTCGGCCTTCAAGAAGGAGAACGTCGAGATCGTCACCGGCGTGCCGATCCCGCCCGACTGGACGACCTTCTGGAAGCAGGCGGCCCAGCAGGGCTTCAAGCCGAAGATCGCCTCGGTCGGCAAGGCGCTCCTGTTCCCGCGCTCGGTGGAGGCGCTGGGCGATCTGGGCGCGGGCATGTCCACCGAGGTGTGGTGGACGCCGGGCCACCCGTTCAAGTCCTCGCTGACCGGAGCGAGCGCCGCCGGCCTGGCCGCCGCCTACACCAAGGACACCAAGAAGCAGTGGACGCAGCCGCTCGGCTTCACCCACGCGCTGTTCGAGGTCGCGGTGGACGTCCTCAAGCGGGCCGCCTCGGTCGACGACAAGAGCGCGGTGATCGCCGCGATCAAGGCCACCAACCTCAACACGGTGGTGGGCCCGATCGGCTGGGGCAAGGGGCCGGTGCCCAACGTCACCAAGACGCCGCTCGTCGGCGGCCAGTGGGTGCGCGGCAAGGACTTCCGCTTCGACATGGTGGTCGTCAGCAACAAGGCGGCGTCGAACATCCCGGCCTCCGGGAAGCTGCGGCCCATCGGCCAGGCGTGAGCGCCCGCGGCCGCTGATGGCCGCGCTGCTCGCGCTGCAGAACGTCTCGAAGACGTTCGGGTCGCTCCGGGTCATCGACGGGCTCACGCTCGCGGTGGGCGAGCGCGAGGCGCTCGGGGTCATCGGGCCGAACGGGGCGGGCAAGACCACCGCGCTCAACCTGATGATCGGGCGCCTGCGCCCCGAGGACGGGGCGGTGGTCTTCGCCGGGCGCGACATCACCGCCGCCGCGCCGCACGCGCGGTGCCGCGCCGGCATCGCGCTCACCCATCAGATCCCGCATCCGTTCGACGCGCTCACCGTGTTCGAGAACGTGCTGGTGGGCGGCGTCTTCGGGCGCGGGACCGCCGAGCGCCTGGCCTACCGGCCGTCCATGGAAGCGCTCGAGCTGGCGGGACTGGCCGCGAAGGCCAATACGCGCGCGGGCGCCCTCACCCTGCTCGAGCGCAAGCGCCTCGAGCTGGCGCGCGCGCTGGCCACCGGGCCCCGCGTGCTGCTGCTCGACGAGATCGCGGGCGGGCTCGGCGAGCACGAGGTGCACGAGCTGGTCGAGGTGATCCGGCGCGTGCACGGCGCCGGCGTGGCCATCATCTGGATCGAGCACATCGTGCACGCGCTGCGCGCGGTGGTGAGCCGGCTCGCGGTCGTCAGCGCGGGGCGACTGCTGATGGACGGCGCGCCCGACGCGGTGATGGCGAGCGCGGAGGTGCAGCGGGTCTATCTGGGGATCGACGTGCAGTGACCCTGCTGAGCGTCCGCGGCCTGAGCGCCTTCTACGGCGGCTTCCAGGCCCTCTTCGACGTCTCCCTCGAGGCCGGGGAAGGCGAGACGGTGGCGGTCATCGGCGCCAACGGCGCCGGCAAGACCACGCTCCTCCGCGCGATCGCGGGCACCCTCGCGGTGCCCGCCGCCGCCGTGCACTTCGACGGCACGCCGGTCGGCGGCCGGCCCGCGCACGCGCTGGTGGACCGCGGTATCGTGCTGGTGCCCGAGGGGCGCCGCATCTTTCCCAGCCTGACCGTCGAGGAGAATCTCCTGATCGGCGCGTACCGCGGGCGGTCGGGCCGCTGGACGCTCGCGCGCGTCCGCGAGCTGTTCCCGGTGCTGGCCGCGCGCCGTCACCAGCCGGGGACGAACCTCTCGGGGGGCGAGCAGCAGATGCTGGCGATCGGCCGCGGGCTCATGGCCAACCCGCGCCTCCTGCTGGTGGACGAGATCTCGCTCGGCCTGGCGCCGCTCGTGGTCCAGGAGCTCTACCGCGTCCTGCGCACAGTGGCCGCGGAGGGCACCACGACACTCGTGGTGGACCAGAACGTGAGCCAGATCCTGCCGCTGGCCCAGCGCGTCTACTGCCTGCGCAAGGGCGCCGTCTCGCTCGAGGGCCGGCCCGCGGACCTGACCCGCGCGCGGATCGCCGCCGCCTACTTCGGGGCCGGGGTCTGACGATGGCCTGGGTGGACACGGTCCTCCAGGGCCTGCTGCTGGGCGGGCTCTACGCCCTCTTCGCCACCGGCCTCTCGCTCATCTTCGGGGTCATGCGCATCGTCAACCTGGCCCACGGCGATCTCAGCATCCTGGCCGCGTTCCTCGCGGTGGTCGTGGTGGAGACGGCGGGCCTGAACCCGTTCGTCGCGCTGATCCTGGTGGCGCCCCTCATGGCCGGGCTCGGCTACGCGCTGCAGATGCTGGTCCTCAATCGGCTGCTCGGCCGCGGCATCCTGCCGCCGATCCTGGTGACGTTCGGGCTCTCCATCATCATCCAGAACGCGCTGCTGGAGACCTTCTCCGCCGATTCGCGCCGGCTGAACCCGGGCGGCGTCGAGACCGCGAGCCTGCCGCTCGGCGGCGGGCTCGCCATCGGCTGGTTCCCCTTCATCACGCTGGGCGTCGCGGTGCTGATCCTGGTCGGCCTGCAGCTCCTCATCAGCCGCCTGTCGGTGGGGCGCGCCTTCCGCGCGACCTCGGACGACCAGGAGACCGCCGAGCTGATGGGCATCGACAACCGGCAGCTCTACGGCCTCGCGATGGCGCTGTCGCTCGGCATCGTCGCGGTGGCCGGCGTCTTCCTCGGCATCCGGACCACGTTCACGTTCAGCAGCGGCCCCGACCGGCTGCTCTTCGCGTTCGAGGCCGTCATCATCGGGGGGCTGGGATCGCTGTGGGGCACGCTCGTGGGCGGGGCGGTGCTCGGCGTCGCGCAGACGGTGGGCGCCAAGCTGTCGCCGGGGTGGGGGATCCTCACCGGGCACCTGGTCTTTCTGGCCGTCCTGGTGCTCCGCCCCCAGGGGCTCCTCACCCGGCGCCGGAGAATATCGTGAGCCGGTGATGGAGCCGACGACCCTCCGGATCGAGCGCACCACGCGGGCCAGCCGCCTCGGCGCGGTCGCGGCCGCACTCGTCCTCGTCGTCCTGCTGACCCTCCCCGCGTGGGGCGGGCCCAGCGCGATGCGCATCCTGGTGGAGTTCATCGCCCTGCTCGTGCTGGCCCAGATGTGGAACCTGCTCGCCGGCTACGCGGGGCTCGTCTCCATCGGCCAGCAGGCGTACGTGGGGCTCGGCGGCTACGCGCTGATCGTGCTGGCCGACGATCTCGGCGTGAACCCGTTCGTCTCCGTGCCGCTGGCCGGCCTGGTGGCGGCCGCCTTCGCGCTGCCCACCGCGGCGCTGGTCTTCCGCTTCCACGGGGGCTACTTCGCGGTGGGCACGTGGGCGATCGCGGAGGTGTACCGGCTGCTGATCGCCAACACGCCCGCGCTCGGCCGCGGCTCGGGGCGCACGCTGAAGGCGGTCTTCCCCTTGGCCCGCGAGACACGCGAGCTGACGACGTACTTCCTCGCGCTGGCCATCGGGGTGGCCGCGCTCGTCGCGGTGTACGCGTTCCTGCGCTCCCGCTACGGGCTCGGGCTGATGGCGATCCGGGACAGCGAGCATGGCTCCGAGACGCTCGGCGTGGACGTCTTCCGCGTCAAGCTCGCGGTCTACGTCGGGGTCGCATTCGGCACCGGCGTCACCGGCGCGCTGATCTATCTCAACCTGCTCCGCCTCTCGCCGGACGCCGGCTTCAGCATCAACTGGACCGCCTACCCGATCTTCATCGTGGTGATCGGCGGGCTCGGCTCGCTGGAGGGTCCGCTGATCGGCACCGGGCTCTTCTTCCTGGTGCGCGAGTACCTCTCCGACTACGGGGCCTGGTACATGATCCTGCTGGGCACGCTCGCGGTCGGCGTGATGCTCGCGTACCCGCAGGGACTCTGGGGAATGGTCGCCGACCGGTGGGATCTGCGGTTCTTCCCGGTGGGGCGACGGGTGCGCGTGGAGCGGGACAGGAGAGGGTGAAGGCGGGTGAGTTACCGGCCCTTCGCCAGCAGCCCGTCGTAGAAGCCGGCCAGCGTCTCCAGCACCGGCGCCCCCGCGCCCGAGTAGGACGAGCCGTGCATCACCGCGAGCGTGCGCGGCTCGAGCTTGGCCAGCCGCCGGATGGTTGCGCCGGTGGCGGGCGTGAGCGCGGTGTAGCCGAACTGCTTCTCCGCGTCCATCGCGGGGCCCATCAGGTCGCCGTCGGTCAGCGCGGCCGGATTGCCCGCGTGGGTGAAGAGGTCGCTGGTGAAGAGCGTGCCGGTGGTCTCCTCGTAGAGCAGCCCCGCGTCCCAGCAGTGGGGCACGTGCGGCGTGTCCAGGCGCCGCACCCGCCGGCCGCCCAGGTCGAGCACCTCGTTGTCGGCCAGCGCGCGGGGCGAGCGAGGGGCCTGGTCGTTGAGCCAGATCGCGCAGCCGATGCCGCCGTGCGTGACGGTGGCCTCCGGGGCGGCGGCCATCCACTCCCCGAGGGCTCCGCACTCGTCGGCCTCGATGTGGCTGAAGGTGATCCAGCGCAGGCGGCGCAGGTCCATGACCCGGGCCGCGGCCTGGGAGACGGCGGGGAAGAGGGCCCGCTGGCCGCAGTGGAAGAGCAGGGGCTGCTCGGCGTCCACCAGGAACTGGTTGAAGGTGAGGCCGCGCGGCCCGACCGCGGGCAGGAAGGTGGACAGCCGGTAGATGCGCTCGCCGATCTCGTCGACTTTGGTCTCCATCCGGGACCTCCGACCGGATTATAATCCTCTCGTCCATGCGCTTCGGAACCTTCTACTTCTTCCAGGCCGCTCCGGGTCTCTCCCACGCCGAGGTCATCCATCGCGAGCTCGAGCAGATGGAGTGGACCGAGGAGCTGGGCTTCGACCAGATCTGGCTCACCGAGCACCACTTCATCGACTACGGCCTCTCGGTGGACCCGGCGAGCCTGGCCGCCACCGCGGCCGCACGCACGCGCCGGGTGCGCATCGGTCTGGCCGCGGCCATCCTGCCGTTCCACCACCCGCTGCGGCTCGCCGAGCAGATGGCGCTCATCGACATCATCTCGAAGGGCCGCCTCGACGTGGGCGTGGGGCGGGGCAACCGCCCGGCCGAGTTCAAGGGCTACCACGTGCCCCAGCAGGAGAACCGCGAGCGCTTCGACGAGGCGGTGGACGTCATCCTCAAGGCGTGGACGGAGGAGCGCTTCTCCCACGAGGGGCGGTTCTTCACGATCGGCGAGACCCGCGTGATCCCGAAGCCCTGGCAGCGGCCGCACCCCCCCATGTACCAGGTGTGCGGCAGCGACGACGGCATCGAGAGCTCGGCGGCCCGCGGCTGGCCCATGCTGAACTCGCTGCTCACCGGGCCGGTGGACCAGCTCGTGAAGCGGCGCGACAGCTACCTCACCGCGCTCCGCAAGCACGGCCGCACCGAGGCCGAGATCGCCGCGCTGATGAAGGACTGGGGCGTGTCCCGCCAGATCTACGTGGCGGCCACCGACGCGCAGGCCCTGGCCGAGGCCAAGGACGCCGAGATGTGGTACCAGGACTCGCTGCGGCGCTTCCAGGTGCCCGAGCGCATCGAGGACGCGCACCCGAGTCTGCAGCCCGGGTTCCGGGCGGCCGCGGAGCGCTTCAAGAAGGTGACGTGGGAGGGCCTGGTGGCGGAGACGGTGGCCTTCGGCTCGCCCGACACGGTGGCCCGCCACATCCAGGCCATGCGCGACATGGGCATCGGCCACGTGCTCTGCTGGATGAACTTCGGCGGGCTGCCCCAGGACAAGATCCGCCGGTCCATGGAGCTCTTCGCCCGCGAGGTCATGCCGCACTTCCGCGACGCGTAGCCGGGCCACCGCGACGAGGATCGAGTGATTGGCCGCGGCGGCCGCCGCGCACGCGTCCAGCTCCGGCAGCTCGGGGGAATCACGCTACTGGCCTGTACCGTCACGCCCGTCTTCAACATGCTGACGGTCGCGCCCACGCTCCGATCTGCGGTCCAGGGCCTGGTCGACGGGGTGCTGGTGTCCGGGCTCGTCGGCGGCTATCTGCAGTTCCTGCGGGACGGCTACCTGCGCCCCTGGTTCCGGCGGCTCAGCTTCGCGACGGATATGGCCATCAGCAGTCCGACGGTGGTGGCGCTGTTCCTGATCGGGCGGGCCGTCGGGCAGGTGGTGACGACCCTCGAGCCCGGCCGCTTCCTCACGAGCTTCAGCGAGCCGCATCTCCTCTTCTACGCCCTGCCGTACTTCATCGTGCTCGGGGTCGGGATGCTGTTCGTTCTTCAGATGAACCGCATGGTCGGCGCCAACGTCCTGCGCTACTTCGTGGCCGGCCGCTACCACCGGCCGACCGCCGAGGAGCGCATCTTCCTCTTCCTCGATCTCGAGGGCTCGACGACGCTGGCGGAGCGCCTGGGGAGCGCCCGCTACTTCGAGCTGCTGCACCGCTTCGTGGACGATCTCACCGACCCGATCGTCGCGTCGCGCGGGGAGATCTACCAGTACGCGGGCGACGAGGTGGTCGTGACGTGGCCGCTCGCGGAGGGCGTACGCGCGGCCAGCTGCGTCCGCTGCTTCTTCTGGAGCCGCGACGCGGTGGGCCGCGAGGCGGCGCGGTACACGCGCGATTTCGGCGTGGTGCCGCGCTTCCGGGCCGGACTCCACGGCGGCACGGTGACCGCCGGCGAGCTCGGCGATCTGCGCCGTCAGATCGTCTTCGTCGGCGACATCCTCAACACTGCGGCGCGGCTCGAGGAGTACGCCAAGCGGGAAGGGCTCGACCTCGTGGTGTCGGACTCGCTGCTGCGCCGGCTCGAGCTGCCGCCGGATATCCTGGCCCGACGGTGCGGTGAGCTCGAGCTGCGCGGCAAGGACGCGCCGGTGGCCGCCTGCAGCCTGTCCACCTGACCGCCCGCGGGTTTATACTGTCCGGACATGGCGTACAACGCGTGGTTCCAGTGCATCAACGGCTGCCCCGGCGAGTTCGACCTTCGCGAGGTCATCTACCGCTGCCCGACCTGCGGGGATCTCCTCGAGGTCCAGCACGACATGGACGCGCTGCGCTCGCGCTCCGCGGCCGCCTGGATCCAGCTCTTCGACGAGCGCTACCGCCGCAACGTCTACCCCTACGGATCCGGGGTCTGGGGCAAGAAGGAGTGGGTGGTGCCGTTCATCGACAACGACAACATCGTGTCGATGTACGAGGGCAACTCGAACCTCCTCTGGGCCGATCGCTACGGCAAGCAGCTCCACGTCGAGGATCTGTGGATCAAGCAGTGCGGCAACTCGCACACCGGGTCCTTCAAGGACCTCGGCATGACGGTGCTGGTCTCGCTGGTCAAGGAGATGATGGCGGGCGGGACGCCGATCGACGCGGTGGCGTGCGCCTCCACCGGCGACACCTCGGCCGCGCTCGGGGCCTACTGCGCGGCCGCGGGCATCCCGTCGGTGGTGCTCCTGCCCAAGGACAAGGTGTCGATCGCCCAGCTCGTGCAGCCGCTCGCCAACGG
>DATFGS010000085.1:0-3430 GCA_035249225.1 Candidatus Methylomirabilota bacterium
GGCGGCGGGAGTAGGCGCGGGCGAGGAGAGGGCGTCGAGCGCGGGCATCAGCAGCCCGGTCACGCGCACCGGCAGCGCGCTCGTGAAGTGGAACCGCGCGGCCTCGGGCCCCGGCACGTAGGCGGTGACGGTGCCGAAGTAGCGGTTGTCGAGCATGAAGACGAAGGTGGCCGCGCGGCTCACCACGCGGGATTCCACCACCGCGCCGCTCTTGGCGTAGACGAAGTAGCGGTGATCTCCGGTGCCGGTCTTGCCGCCCGCCAGGTGCGGGGTGCCGCCGGGCGGCGCCAGCGCGGGCCGCAGGCCGCGCGCGGTGCCGAGCTCGACCACCTGGGTCAGCAGGCCGCGCACCACCGTGGCCACCTCGGGCGCGAGCACCTGGGTGGCGGGCACCTCCGCGCGGCCGAGGTGCGTCTCGTAGGGCGTGCCCACGCCGAAGTCGAGCCCGTCCACGAGCACGGTGGGCAGGCGGACGCCGTCGTTGAGGATGATGCCCATCAGCTCGGCGAGCGCGGCCGGGCGGTCGCCCGAGCTGCCGATGGCGGTGGCCAGCGACGGGGTGAGCGATGCGAACGGGTAGCCGAGCCGCTCCCAGCTCCGGTGCAGATCCAGGAAGGCCTCGATCTCGAGCAGGCTCGCGATGCGGTTGTCCTGCGCGTTGCGGTGGCGCGTGAAGAAGAGCCAGCCGTAGACCGCCTGCCGCTCCGCGCTGCTGGCCCGCACCACCTGCATGATGCCCGCGCCCGGATGCCGCCGCAGGTAGCCCACCAGCCACAGCTCGAGCGGGTGCACGCCCGCCACGTAGCCGCGGTCGGCGAGCGGCATCGCCTGCGGGTCCGCCCGCTCGTAGAGCTCCTCGACCATCTTGTCGGTCAGCGCGCGGCCGGGCAGGCGCGCGACGAGCATCTCGCGGAAGATCTCGGGACTCACCTCCGGGTAGACCGAGCGCAGCGCGGTGGCCAGCCCGTTGGGGGTGGCGCGCGCCCCGCCCAGGACCAGGTCGAGCGAGGCGTCGAGCGAGAGTCCCTGGTATTTCCGGTAGAAGCGCCGCACGAACTCGCTGCCCTCGCGGTCCGCGAAGCGCGTCAGGTAGCGGTCGCGGCGCGGGTCGAGGGGATCGCCCAGGCGCACCGCCAGCGAGGTGTCGGCGCCGTAGAGCAGGTTGGTGACCACGTCGCGCATCAGGCGGATGAAGACGAGGTTCACCGAGTTCTGGAAGCCCTCGCGGATCGTCATCACCTTCCGGTCGTCCGCGCGGTCGAAGTTGCCGAAGGTGTGGGCGCCGCCGCCGGTGAAGAACGTCTCGGCCGGGCTCGCTGAGTACTTGCGCTCGAGCGAGGCCTCCAGCATCGCCTGGAGGCTCTTGTCGGTGCCGCGCGCGGCGATAAGGTACTCGAGGGCCCACGCGCCGAGGCGGTCCTTCGGGTGCGGGCGCGCGGCGGCCAGCGCGGCCGGCTCGAGGCGCGCGTAGCGGTCGTGGAGCGCGGCGATCGCCTCGAGGTAGGAGATCACGGTGCGGAGCTTGGCGGTGGAGCCCAGGTCGATGCGCGCGCCCCCGTTGATGTCGAGCGGCTGGTCGAGGTTGTCGGTCTGGATGCGGATCCGGTTGGCGTGGGGGCCGCGCTCGTAGATCGTCACGCTGTAGAGCACGCGCGCGGGATCGCCGCCACCCAGGAGCTTCTCACCCACGAGCCCGAGGCGCTCGAGGGTCGCGGGCTCGCGCAGCGAGCGCAGGAGGCGGGACGCCGCCTCCTGGCCGGGCGCGTCGAGCGTGCTGTAGGCGGTGAGGTCGAGCCGGTCGAGATCGTAGAGCGCGGGCACGTTCAGCAGGGTGGTGAGCCGGCTCCGCACCAGGTTGGCGCCCTTGCGCTCCACGAAGGCCATGACGGCGGGGCCGCTGCCCGCGCGCGGCTCGAGCCGCTCCGCGAGCGCGGCGTCGCGCAGGCGCGCGTCGATCACCCCCGCGCGGGCCATCACGCGCAGGTAGCTGTCGGTGAACTCCTCGAGGCCGCGCGGGTTCTCGACCAGGTACTGATAGGGTCGCCGGACCGCCAGGATCAGGCTGAGCGCGCGCTTGAACACGCGGGCCCGCGCCGCGTCGGCGACCCCCGGCTTGGCCTCGAGGAGCTTGTTGGTCTCCGCGAAGTCGAGCCCGTACCAGATGCGCAGGCCGTCGCCCATGCCGTGCACTTCTCCGTGACCGGGCGCGGCGGCGAGCGGGAGAGAGTCGAGGTAGTCCACCAGGATCTGTCGCCGCGCGGCCCGCGTCTGCACGCCGCCCTGGTAGGCGCGCAGGCTCGCCGAGATCATCTGGTGCAGCTTGTGCCCCGGGGAGCGCGTGCGCCCGTCGGGCGAGTGCCGGAGCTTCTCGAGCTGGGTGGGCAGCGTGCTCGCTCCGATGGAGTGGCGCTCGCCGCCCAGGCGCCCGATCGTCTCCACCCCGACCGCCTTGACGAGCCGCCGCCAGTCCACCGCCGGGTTGCGGAAGGGGTGGCCCGCGTCGAGGAGCTCGCGGTTCTCGATGAAGAGCACGGTGTTGACGAGGAGCGTCGGCACCGCCTCGAAGCGCTCGTAGACCTGCGCGGGATAGCGGGTGGCGTAGATCGGCCGCTCCTCGCGGTCGAGCACCGCGAGGCCCGCGCGCGTCTTCTCGCGGTAGGGCAGCGCGATGCCCCACGCGGCGAGCCGGTCGAGGCCGGGTGAGAGCCGCGCCTGGCGCTCGACGCGATAGCCGGCGCCCTCGAGCCGCTCGATGAAGCCGCCGAGCCGCGTGTAGCCGAGCCGCTCGTCGTAGGGGCCGGTGCGCGGGAAGCGCACCGCCGAGCTCGGGCCGACCTCCACCCGGTAGGTCAGCCAGGCGGCCGCGCGGGAGAGCACGAGGGCCTGCATGGTGGAGGTGCGCACCTCCACGAGCGTGGCGAGGGCCAGCACCACCGCGAGGAGGGGGAAGAGGACGTAGCGGCGATGCAGCTGCTCGCGCAGGCGCGCGAGCCAGGACCGCGGGGGCGCGCCGGTGAGCACGTCCTCGCTCATCAGGCCGGTGGCGAGGGCGGGCTGGGTGGGGGCGAGGCCGCGCGGGGAGGCAGAGCGCGAGAACGAGAAGAGACGCTTCAGCCCGAACCGGGAACCGGGATCCGCCACTGACTGATCAACCGCCCTTCTACCGCGCGCGTTCCTTGAAGTCTAGCACGCGCTCGCACCACCCGGCGACCGCGAGCAGCTCCGCGTCGCGCTCGGCCGCCGCGACGAGCTGCACCGCGTGCGGCAGGCCCGCCGGCGACATCCCGCTCGGCAGCGAGCACGCGGGCGCGCCCGCGAAGCTCCAAGGCGCGCAGAACCAGGGATCGCCGGTGGCGAGCCCCTCCGGCGCGGTCGCCGGCGCGGTCGGCGACAGCAGCGCGTCGTGGGCCGCGAGCAGCGGCATGACCTC
>DATFGS010000086.1:0-3248 GCA_035249225.1 Candidatus Methylomirabilota bacterium
GGGGGCCTCGGGCCTGCGCGAGCTCGACCGGCTCGGGGTCCTGGCCGTCCTGCTGCCCGAGAGCCTGCCGATGCGGGCCACCGCCCAGCCGCTCCCGCACCACTTCGACGTCTGGGAGCACTCGCTGCGCGCGGTCGAGGGAGTGGACGCGCTGCTGGCCGGCCTCGACGCGCTCGCGCCTTGGGGCCCCGCCCTGCGCGAGCACCTGCGCGAGGATCTGGGGGGCGGGCTGACCCGGCGGGACGCGCTGAAGCTGGCCGCGCTCCTCCACGACGTCGCCAAACCGGAGACGCGAGCGGAGGTGGACGGGCGGATCCGCTTCTTCGGCCACGACGCGGTGGGCGCGCGACGCGCGGGCGACATCGCGCGGCGGCTCCGTCTGCCGCGGCGCGCCGCCCAGGTGACCGAGCGTCTCGTCGCCGAGCACCTGCGCCCCATGCATCTGGCGCAGGCCGGGCTCATCACGCGCCGCGCGCGGTTCCGCTTCTTCCGGGCGCTCGGCGACGAGGCGCGT
Organism: Candidatus Methylomirabilota bacterium; assembly: GCA_035249225.1. Lineage (GTDB taxonomy): Bacteria > Methylomirabilota > Methylomirabilia > Rokubacteriales > CSP1-6 > CAMLFJ01. The sequence goes on from DATFGS010000086.1 coordinate 515, forward strand.
GATCTGCTTCTGCTCGCGCTGGCCGACGCGGCCGCGCTCGACGGCGGCTCTCCACTCGCGGTCTGGGCCGGCCCCGGGGGCGAGGTCGTGCGCAACCTGATGGCCGGCGCCGAGGAGGAAGCGACCGCCGCGGCCGCGCCCGCCCTGCTGCGGGGCGAGGACGTGATGGCGGCATTCCACCTCCCGCCGGGCCCGGAGATCGGCCGTCTCCTCGCGCTGGCTCGCGAGGCCCAGACGCTCGGGCTCGTGCGCACGCGGGACGAGGCGCTCGCGCACCTGCGCCGACAGGCCGGGCGCGGAACTTGACACTCGGCCCGCGGGTTGCCTAGAGTGTGGCCACTTTTCCCGCCAATGTCCCCGCTTCCAAGGAGGCTCGAGATGGTCGTGAGACGTCTGTGTTCGCTCGTGTTCGCCCTGCTCGTGGTGCCGGGCCTGGCCTGGGCCGCGCCGCAGGGTAAGGTCGTCATCGCGCAGGGTGTGGATCCCACGACGCTCGACACCCAAAACCAGCAGGAGACACCCGCCTCGGTGGTGGCGAGCCATCTGTTCGATACGCTGGTCGAGCGCGATCAGAACCTCAAGATCGTGCCCGCGCTGGCCGCCGAGCTGCCGAAGCTCGTAGGCCCGACCACGTGGGAGGTGAAGCTGCGCCAGGGCGTCAAGTTCCACAACGGGGAGGACTTCAACGCCGAGTCGGTGAAGTTCAGCCTGGAGCGGGTGAAGACCGGGCTCCGGGCCAGCTCGAACTTCCGGCCGATCGACAAGGTCGACATCGTGGACACCTACACGGTGCGCGTCCAGACCAGCAAGCCATGGCCGATCTTCCCCACGATCATGACCTCGCGCCAGGCTTCCATGTACCCGCCCAAGGCCTATGCGGGCAAGGACTCGGCCTTCATCTCGAAGAATCCGATCGGGACCGGGCCCTACAAGCTCGTCCGCTGGAGCAAAGACGAGGAGATCGTGCTCGAGGCCAATGACCAGTACTGGCGGGGGGCGCCCCGGATCAAGACGGTGGTGTTCCGGCCGATCCCTGACGACGCGGTGCGGGTGGCCGCGCTCCAGAACGGCGAAGTGGACGTGGCGGTGAACATCCCGCCCCATCTGGCCACGATCATCGCCAACCATCCGAAGATCTTCCTCTCCACCGCGCCGTCGATCCGCACGCTCCAGCTCATGTTCGTCACCCATGAGTACGACGCCCAGCACAAGCTGGTCGGGCCGTACAAGGGCGTGACCGCGGACAAGCGCGTGCGGCAGGCCATCGCCTACGCGCTGGACGTGGACGAGATCATCAAGGGCGTGCTCGACGGCAAGGCGATGCGCACCGCCACGCTGCTGACCCCGCTGCACTTCGGCTACGACCCCGCGCTCAAGCCGATCAAGCAGGATCTCGGCAAGGTCAAGCAGCTCCTGACCGAGGCCGGCTTCCCGGGCGGGCTCGACCTGACGCTCAACAGCCCCCAGGGCCGCTACGTGCGGGACAAGGAAGTGGCGGAGGCGGTGACCGGCCAGCTCACCAAGGCCGGGATCAAGACCCAGCTCAAGACCTACGAGTTCGTCAACTACCTGAACACCCTCGTGTACGTCCACAAGCCGGGCCCGGTGTGGCTGATCGGCTGGGGCACCGCCACCGTCGACGCCGAGACGGTGTACGGTCCGCTCTTCCGGAGCGGCAGCAACCTGGGCAACTACCACAACGCCGACTTCGACGGCATGGTCGACCAGGCGCAGACTCAGATGGACGAGAAGCAGCGGCTGGCCACGTACCACCGGATCAACAAGCTGTGGATCGACGACATGCCGGCGGTGCCGCTCTACCAGCAGGTCGACCTGTACGGAGCGAGCAAGCGGCTCAACTGGAAGGCGCGCAGCGACGAGCTGATCAAGGCGTACGACATGTCCATCAAGTAGCGGGAGCCGGGCGAGGCGGAGGCGAGCCGAGCGGATGAGAAAGAGAAGCTCACGGTTGACTGGCCTCGCCCGAAGACTAGAATAGTCCCGTAACCGAAACGGGCGGGCGTGGCGCAATGGTAGCGCACGAGCTTCCCAAGCTCGGGGTTGCGAGTTCGAGTCTCGTCGCCCGCTCCAAAAACGAGGACCCCCGGGAGAGCACCCCCGGGGGTCTAGTCTTTTCGGGGTCGGCCGCTCAGGCGGACGCCGGCCGGGGGTCGCTCGGCGGGGCAGGGGTCTCCAGGCCGAGCGCGGCCTCCCACGCCTGCTGGGTGGCGATCTCCTGGGTCCACGGGCGCATCAGCGCGCCCGCCCGGGCGTCGCGCGCGTAGCGCTCGAGCGGGTAGCGCTTGAGCAGCCCTCGCCCGCCGCAGACGCGGATCGCCTCCTGGGTCAGGGCGACCGCGGAGCGCTGCACGGTAACGTGGGCGGCCCGCGCGCGCTGCACCACATCCGGCGGGCAGCCCACCCGCGCCTCGGAGATCGCGCGGTAGTAGAGGGCCCGCGTGGCCTCGAGGGTGAAGAGCATCTCGGCCACCGCGTGCCCCTTCACGGCGGCCTCGGTGTGTAGGCCCGGCGAGCCCGCCATGTGGCCGGTCAGGTACGCGAGGGCGCCGTCGTAGGCCGCCTGCATGAGCCCCAGGAAGGTCGCGCAGAAGGTCAGGGGCGAGAGCTGGGGGAAGGCGTTGTACATGGCTCCGAAGAGACCCGGCGGGAGCACCTCGCCGGCGTCGGGGACGAACACGTCCTGGAGCAGCATGTCGCGGCTCACGGTGCCGCG
>DATFGS010000087.1:0-2363 GCA_035249225.1 Candidatus Methylomirabilota bacterium
GCAGATGCCGGTCATGGTCTGCAGCACCTGGTCGTACCCGGCGCGGTCCTTGAGCGGGCCGGTGTCGCCGTAGCCGGTCAGGGCGCAGTAGATGAGGCGCGGGTTGACCGCCCGCATCCGGTCGTGGTCGATGCCGAGCCGCGCGGGCACCGACGGCCGGAAGTTGTGGACGAGCACGTCCGCGCGCTCGACCATTCGGCGCAGCACGAGGATGCCGTCCGGGTGCTTCAGATCGAGCCCGATGCCGCGCTTGTTTCGATTGACGCCGAGGAACGCGCGGCTCTCCCCGTGCAGCGTGGACGGGTAGTTGCGCAGGTTGTCGCCCTCGGGCGGCTCGATCTTGATGACAAGGGCGCCCAGGTCGCCGAGCAGCGTGCAACCGTAAGGACCAGCCACGTAGCCGCTCAGGTCCAGCACGGTCACGCCGCTCAGGGGCCCATGCCCCTCGCGGGAGTCGAGCGCAGGCATCGGAACGTCAGCGGCTGGCGAAGACGGTCGGGCGGCCCTTCTGATCGAACGCCAGCACCTGGTAGCGCTCCGCCGCCTGCCCCGGCGCCTCCATGCCAGGGGAGCCGACCGGCATGCCCGGCACCGCGAGGCCGACCACCTTCGGGCGCTCGGCGAGCAGGCGGTCGATCAGGTCGGCGGGCACGTGCCCCTCGATGACGTAGCCCTCCACCACCGCGGTGTGGCAGCTCTGCAGCGCCCGCGGCACGCCGAGCTTCCGCTTGATCGGCGCCAGGTCCTCGACATCCTCGGTCTTCACCGGATAGCCATTCGCGCGCAGGTGCCCGACCCACGCCGCACAGCAGCCTCAGGTGGGAGACTTGTGGACCGCGATGCTGGGCTTGGCGGCCGCGTCGAGGCGGCCGCCCGCGGCGGCGACCACGAGCGTCAGGGCCCCGATCAGGACGCCCCGGCGGGTGAGAGGCTCGCTCATGGCCCGCTGCCCCAGTCCTTGTGGTAGATCCGCGGGCCCGTCCTTCGTCGTGATGGTACTCATGCGCCCGAGAATAGCCGAAAGCGCGGCCGGGTCAAGCGAGCGCCGCTTCTCGTCACGTGCCCCGGGCGGCCGGACCGCAAGTAGGCCAAATGTCACGCGCCCGGGCTGGCCCCGAACCTGCACGTAGGTCGTCGGGAGGACCACATGAGATTTCGACTCGGGGTGTGCCTGGTCGTTCTGAGCCTGGCCGCGGTCGCCTTCGCGGGGCCCGACCGTCCCATCACCAGCCTGAAGAGCCTGGCCGGCGAGTGGCGCGCGCTGGGCGGCGCCTCCGCGGCCGCGATTCGCATCAAGCCGGACGGCTCGTACGAGGGGACCGCGGCGAACGGGATCCGGACGGTCGGCAAGATCACGCTCGCCGACGGCAAGGCGTCGTTTCAGTCCGCCAGCTCGGCGGGCAGCGTCACCTGGGTCCGAGAGGGCGGCAAGGACGTGCTCCTGTTCGTCCGGGCGGACGGCCGCGGCTCGGCCAAGCTGGAGCGGGTGAACACGGTGGAGCGGGTGAAGACGAAGTAGGCCGCTACTCGCCGCGGGAGCGGCGGAGCCGCGACGCCTCGTCCCGCGTCTACTGGTTCGGAATGCCGGTCGACTGCCACGACACGAACTCGAGCCCCGACGGTCGCTTCGCCCAGATGGCGGTGAAGCGTAGCGGCACGGTGCGGTCCTGGCCGCCCGCGGTCACTTCGTACACCGCGGTGCCGGTGATGATCGCGATGGAGCCGTAGGTGCGCGTCCGGACGTCGCCGTTCGGGGTCATCTTGCGATACTTCGTGCGCCCCGACTTCATGGCGTCGATGTACTTGGCCTTGTCGTCGCTCGCCGCGGAGGAGTGATTGTAGGTGAGGTCGTTCCCGAACAGCTTCTCCATCGCCGCGAAGTCGTTCGACGTCTGCGCCGCGTAGCGCGCGGTCTCCGCCTTCATCGCCTCGTCGGCAGTGACCGAGCCGCTGCACTCCTGCGCCCACGCGGTCCCCGCGGAGCCGAGTCCCAGCATCGCGATCAGCGTGAACAGTCGCACGAGTCGGTCGGCCATGGCGCTATCCTCCCTTGTGTAGGTGCCCGTCCTTCATGATCATCAGCAGCGCGTCCTGCCGCTGGAGCCGCTTGATGTCGGTCAGCGGGTCGCCGTCCACCAGCAGCAGGTCCGCGAGGAAGCCCGCCTTCACCTGCCCCAGCTCCTGCGGCCGGCCCATGATCTCGCCGCCCATGCGGGTGGCCGCGACCAGCGTCTCCATCGGCGAGAAGCCGAGCACGTCGACGAAGAGCAGCAGGTCCCGCGCGTAGGTCCCGTGGGGATTCCAGGCGAAGCCGTAGTCCCCGCCGGGCAGCACCCGGATGCCCCGCTTGCGCATCTGGGCCA
>DATFGS010000088.1:0-1723 GCA_035249225.1 Candidatus Methylomirabilota bacterium
TGGACGTTCCCCTGGGCGTCCTCGTTCGGCGGCGACTTCAACTTCGACTACGGCGTGGGGTTCACCGAGGAGCAGCAGCGCGAGGGGGGCATCGAGTACAACTACCATCGCGAGCCGGCGGCGCCGGCCGGCGGCGGCGAGGACGGGCCCACCGCGTTCGCGGCCAGCGCCGGAACCGACGTGGCCACCTACGCGCGCGAGAGGCCGGGGGTGAGCGCGTTCACGCTCGAGAACGGCACCGTCTACCACACCTATTCCGCCTACTCGCGCGGCGTGGACGGCCTCTGGGGCATGTACCAGTGGCTCGACCGGGCCCCCAAGGGGCGCAACGACACGGGCCTCTGGTGGCGCCGCCACGACGAGTACGACAAGCGGTGAGTCCGGCGGTGGCGTTCCTCGGCGTCTGGGCGCTCCTCTTCGCCGCCAGCGCGGCGGTCACGATCGTCTGGTGCGCGTCCATGTCGGCGATGGGCGGGATGGTGATGCCCGGCGACTGGACGATGTCGATGGCGTGGATGCGGCGGCCCGGGCAGACGTGGCCCGGCGCCGCCGCGTCGTTCCTCGGCATGTGGGTCGTGATGACGGCGGCGATGATGCTGCCGTCCCTGGTGCCGATGCTGTGGCGCTACCGCCGGGCCGTCGGCCGGCCGGGCGAGACGCGCCTGGCCCGGCCGACCGCGCTGGTGGGCGCGGGGTACTTCCTCGCGTGGACCGTGCTCGGCATGGCCGCCTTTCCGCTGGGCGTCGCGCTGGCGGCGGTCGAGATGGAGCAGCCGGAGCTCGCGCGCGCCGTTCCGATCGCGGTCGGTGTCGTCGTGCTGATCGCCGGCGTGCTCCAGTTCACTCCGTGGAAGGCCCATCACCTTGCCTGCTGCCGGGAGGCGCCGGGGGGCGGCCGGACGGTGCCGGCCGACGCCGGCACCGCCTGGCGATACGGCCTGCGCCTCGGCCTCCACTGCATCTACTGCTCCGCCGGCGCGACCGCGATCCTGCTCGTCATCGGGGTCATGGATCTGCGCGCGATGGCGGTCGTGACGGCCGCCATCACCCTCGAGCGTCTCGCCCCGGCGGGTGAGCGCGTCGCGCGAGCCATCGGGGCCGTCGCCCTCGGGGCCGGGTGGCTCCTGATCGCGCGGGCCGCCGGGCTCACCTGACACGACAAAGGAGCCTCACGATGACCACGCACCGGATCGTCTCGCACGAGGAATGGATCGAGGCCCGCCGCCGGCACCTGGCGCGCGAGAAGGAGTTCACGCGGCTGCGCGACCAGCTGAGCCAGGAGCGCCGCGAGCTGCCCTGGGAGAAGGTCGAGAAGCACTACGTCTTCGACGGGGCCAAGGGCAAGGAGTCCCTGGCCGACCTCTTCGAGGGCCGCCGGCAGCTCGTGGTGTACCACTTCATGTTCGACCCGAGCTGGGACGAGGGCTGCAAGAGCTGCTCGTTCTGGATCGACAACCTGGACGGCGTCCCGGTCCACCTCAACCATCGCGACGTGAGCTTCGTCGCCATCTCGCGCGCTCCCTACGCGACCATCCACGCCTACCGGAAGCGCATGGGCTGGCGGGTCAAGTGGCTCTCCTCGCTCGCCAACGACTTCAACCGCGACTACCACGTGACCTTCACGCCCGAGGAGCGCGAGAGCGGGCGGGCGTACTACAACTACGCGAACGGCTCGTTCCCGGCGCCCGAGGGTCCCGGCGTCAGCGTCTTCTACCGGGACGAC
>DATFGS010000089.1:0-3231 GCA_035249225.1 Candidatus Methylomirabilota bacterium
GTCGATGAAGACGACCTCGTCGGGGAGCCACCACTTGGCCACGCGGGGCTTCAGGTACTCCATGATCTCGGCGCCGGTCAGCGTGTCCTTGAACTCGGGCTTGGGCACGACGCACGCGAGCGGCCGCTCCACCCAGCGCTCGTGCGGCACCGCGATCACCGCGGCCTCCAGCACCTTGGGGTGGCCCATGATCGTGGTCTCCATGTCGACGCTGGAGATCCACTCGCCGCCGGACTTGATCAGGTCCTTGGTGCGGTCGGTGATCTGCACGTAGCCGTCGGGGTCGATGGACGCCACGTCCCCGGTGCGGAACCAGCCGTCGTCGGTGAACTGGACGGCTCCCTCGGGGTTGTTGTAGTAGCCGCTGGTGATCCACGGCCCGCGCACCTGGATCTCGCCGGCGCTCTTGCCGTCCCACGGCAGCACCGTGCCCGCATCGTCCACGATCCTCATGTCGACACCCGCCACCGGCGCGCCCTGCTTGGCCCGCACCGCGTAGCGCTCGTCCTCGGGCAGCGCGTCCATGTAGGAGCGCGGCCGGCACACGCTGCCGAGCGGGGTCATCTCGGTCATGCCCCAGGCGTGGAGCATGTAGGCCCCGTACTTCTTGTCGAACAGCTCGATGAGGCTCCGGGGCGCCGCCGATCCGCCGATCGGGATGCAGCGGATCGAGGAGATGTCCCACTGGGGCTCCTTCTCGAGGATGCCCTGGATGGCGATCCACACGGTGGGCACCGCGCCCACCACCGTGACCTTCTCCTGATGGACGATCTCGATGATGTCCCGCGGCTGTGGGTTGGGCCCGCCGAAGATCTGGGTCGCCCCGTTCATGACGCCCGCGAACGGCACGCACCAGGCGTTGGCGTGGAACATGGGGACGATGTGGAGGATCACGTCGCGCTCGCAGATGCCGAGCACGTCCACCGTGGACGAGGCGAAGCAGTGCAGGTAGATCGCGCGATGGGTGTAGAGCACGCCCTTCGGGTGGCCGGTGGTCCCGGAGGTGTAGCAGATGCCGGCCGCGTCGGTCTCCTCGACGCGCGGCCACTCGGTCACCGGCGGGGTGGCGGTCACGAGCTGCTCGTAGTCCAGCGCGCCCGCGGGCATCTCCGCGCCCGGGGTGTCCTTCATGATGATCACGTGCTTGACGGTGGTGAGGTCCCGGCGAATCGGCTCGATGAGGTGCCAGAGGCTCGCGTCGACGATCAGCACCTCGTCGCCCGCGTGGTTGACGATGTAGGTGATGTCCTGCGCGGAGAGCCGGATGTTCACGGTGTGCAGCACCATGCCCATGAGGGGCGCCGCGAAGTACACCTCCATGTGCCGATGGGAGTTCCACGCGAAGGTCCCGACGCGCGCGCCCTGGCCCAGCCCGAGCCCCCGCAGCGCGCCGGCCAGCCGGCACACGCGGTCCGCGTAGTCGGCGTAGGTGTAGCGCTGCAGTCCCACCCCGGGCACCCGCGTGGCCATGGTCTTCCGGTGGAAGAGCCGGCGCGTGCGCTCGAAGAACTGGGTGAGGGTGAGCGGGTAGTCCATCATCAGGCCTTTCATCGCGTCAATAGCCTCCCAGGTCCTCCGAAGTGGCGCAGCGAAACCCGACGTGGTGATGCCCGCGAGTCAGGCCGCGATGCACTCCATCATACGAGTAGAAGCGCCGGATCGTCACCCGCAACGTCTCCGGCGGATCGTCGTGGCTGGCCCCCCGCACCACCCGCGTTGCGCGCGCCCCCGGCGCCTCGCGCCCGTCGTCCGGGCGGTACGGGTAGGGGCGGTACTCGCTGGCCGTCCACTCCCGCAGGTTGCCGAGGAGGTCCTGGACCCCGGTCGGCCCGGCGCCGGCCGGGCGCTGGTCGCCGCGCTCGGTGGCGTTGTAGGGACGCCCGAACACCGCGTGCTCGGGCCCGGGCGGGTCCTCGCCCCAGGGATAGCGGCGCCGGTCCGGCCCCCGCGCGGCCTTCTCCCACTCGGCCTCGGTCGGCAGCCGCTTGCCCCGCCACAGGCAGTAGTCCCGCGCGCCGTACCAGGAGACCTCGACCGCCGGGTGGTCCTCGAACCCGGGGTCGGCGGTGAAGCGGCCGTCGCGGCGGTGGACACGGGCGTCGGGGTCGCCCGCGTCGAAGTAGTCCATGCCCTCGGCGCTCCGGAGCCCCCGCGCCTCGAGGAACAGCGCGACCTCCCGGTTCGTGACCTTGTGCCGGTCCAGCCAGAAGTCGCGGACGAAGACGCGGTGGAGCGGCCGCTCGTCGGGGGCGCCGTCGTCGCTGCCCATCCAGAACGCGCCGGCCTGGATGAGCATGACGCCGTCCGCGCGGGCGGCCGGAGGGCGGGCGGCGCCCGGGCCGATCAGGATCAGCGCGGCGCCCAGCGCGAGGCCCCGCCGCGTCCACGCGGTCACGCGCCTACGATAGGCGGCGCGCTCCGGGGTGTCAACGCGCGCCCGCCGAGCGTCGCCAGGTGATTTGGCGAGGAGTTTCGGGTATGGTGGCGCCATGAACTCCCGATGGAGCGACGCGGACGCGCAGGGCAAGAGCGAGCTCGATCTCCTCGTCTACGCGTCCCGGCTGATCGGGGCCGAGACCACACTGGTGGTGTGGGGCGGGGGCAACACCTCGGTCAAGCAGGACGAGCGGGACCACCGGAACCGGCCCACGCGGGTGCTGCGCGTGAAGGGCAGCGGCTCCGACCTCAAGTCCATCGCGACGAAGGACTTCCCGGGTGTCCGCATGGACGACGTGCTGGCGCTGCTCGAGCGGCCGGACATGGGCGACCAGGAGATGGTGGACTATCTCGCCCACGCGCTGCAGGAGCCCTCGAGCCCACGCCCGTCCATCGAGACCCTGCTCCACGGCTTCCTGCCCGCGACCGCGATCATCCACACCCACGCCGACGCGGTGGTCTCGCTCACCAACAACGACCGCTGCCGCGACGTGCTCCGCGAGGTCTACGGAGACGAGGTCATCCCGCTCGCGTACCGGCGCCCCGGGTTTCTCATCTCGCGGGAGGTCGCGCAGACGTTCGCGGCGCATCCGAAGGCGCGCGCGCTGCTGCTCGAGAAGCACGGGACGATCTCCTGGGGCGCCACCGTGAAGGAGGCCTACCTCGCCACGATCGAGCTGATCAGCCGCGCCGAGGAGGCGATCGCCCATCGCGCGCGGGGGCGGGCGCGCTTCGGCGGCGTCGCGCTCGCGAGCCCGCCCGCCGAGGAGCGGCGGCGGGTCGCCCTCGCGGTGG
>DATFGS010000090.1:0-12178 GCA_035249225.1 Candidatus Methylomirabilota bacterium
AGAGCGCGGCGACGTCGGGGTCGCTCGCGGGGATGACGAGGTCGATCCGCTCGGCGTCCACGATGCGGCGCAGGGAGCGCCCCCACGTCGGGTGCGAGGCCGGCGGGACCAGGTAGTTGCGGTCGGCGGTGGAGTTCTTGAGGATGAACTGGTCGTCGTGGCAGCCCACGATGCCGACCGACGCGTTCCCCGCCCGGAGGCTCCGCACGAGGTTGCCGCTCGCCCCGCTGCCCGCGCTGGTAACGAGCAACCGTACGTTCATCCGGCGCGGAGCCTAGACGAAATCCGGAATGATCGCAAGCTTCGCGCGGCCGGCGCGGCGCGCTGTGCTTACTGGGTCCGGGCACTTGCCCGAATGACTTCACGCCCTTCTCGGCCTCGAAAAAAACGAAGGGCCGAGTCCAGGAGGACCCGGCCCGTGCCGCTTCGCGCCGGCCCGCGGCTACTTCGTGATGACCCCGCAGGCGATGCGGCCGCCGCTGTTGCCGGTGGGATCGGTCTTGTCGTCGTCCGGATTGGCGTGGACGACGAGCGAGGTCGGCTTGTCGCCGAGCACCGAGTTGGGACCGGGGCTGAGCGTGATCGCCTTCGTGGTGACGTCGATGCCGCCCTCACCCGAGGCCGCCACCACCAGGTTGGGCAGGTCGCCCGCGTGCGGGCCGGCCGGGTTCATGCGCCCGTGCTGCTTGCTCCCCGGGTTGAAGTGCGCGCCCGCCGACGTGAACTCCGGGGGCTCGCACAGCCCCACCGCGTGGATGTGCAGCCCGTGCCCGCCCGGGGGAAGCCGGTAGCCGGTGACGGCCAGGCGCACGCCTTCCGGCGTCTCGATGAACGTCGCCACCCCGACCTGCTTGCCGTCCTTGTCCTTGAGGGTCGCCTCGGCCGACAGCGGTCCCCGGTCCGCCGGTGCGCTCGCGCATCCGGCCAGCATTGCGGCCACCCCGAGCAGCAGTAGTGCTCTCACCGTTGAGTGCCCTCCCGTTCAGTTGAGCTGCGCAATGAGCTGCTTGGCCTTGTCCCGGAACCGCGCCACGCCCTCCAGCTTGACGTGCTCGTACCCGCGAATCTCGTCGGGCAGCTCGGCCAGGGTCACCGCCGCGGCGTGGGTGACCGGGCTCAGCCGCACGAGCGCGGTCTCCACGATCTGCCGGTACTCGCCGATCAGCGCCCGCTCCACCCGGCGCACCTCCGCGTAGCCGAAGGGATCGAGCGCGGTGCCCCGCAGGCCCTTCATCGCCTTCAGGAGCCGGAACGCGGGCGCGAACCACGAGCCGAGGCGGATCTTCTTCTTGAGCCCGAGCGCGCGCAGCAGCGGCGGGTGCAGGTGCCAGTAGGTCCGGACGCTCTGGCCGAGCTTCGCGTGAACCTGCGCGGCCACCGCCGCATCGAGATGCAGGCGGGCCACCTCGTACTCATCCTTGTACGCCATCAGCTTGTAGAGATGCCGCGCGACCGCCACCGTGAGCCCCCCACTGCCCGGGGCGCGCTCGGCCTCCACCTGGGCCACGCGGCGGACGAAGTCCACGTACTCGCCCGCGTAGGCCGCGTTCTGGTACGCGATCAGCTCGGGCACGCGGATCTCGAGCAGGCGCCGCAGCTCGCCGGACGCCTCCACGCGGTCCACCAGCGCGCGCGCCTCCGCGCTCAGCACGCGCGGCGCCTCGACCGCCTGCGCGGTGGCCTGGGTCACCGCCGCCTCCACCTGCTTGCGGTCCACCACCGCCATCCGCCCCCACCGGAAGGCGAGCACGTTCATGTCCACCGAGACGCCGTTGATGCGGATCGCGCGCTCGATCGCGGCCGCCGAGATCGGGAGCGCGCCCGCCTGGTAGGCCGCGCCCAGCATGATCGGGTTCACCGCCATGTGGTCGCCGAAGAGCGCCTCCGCGATGGCCTGGGCGTCGAGGTAGACGTTCGGATCCTTGCGGGTCACCCGGTCGATGCTCATCAGCATGCTGCTGAGCTCGGGGAAGTGCACCGCGGTGTCCACCACCATCTGGCCGGTGGGGATCTGGCTGGTCGACACCACCGCGATGGTGCGGCCCGACTCCGCCTTGTCCAGATTGAGCGGATCGGTGGACACCAGGAGATCGAAGCCAAGGTAGAGGTCGGCGGCCCCCGCCGAGACCTTGTTGGCGCGCTCGATCGGCTCGGAGCCGATCTTGAGGTCGGAGACCACCGGCCCGCCCTTCTGGCTGAGCCCGGTCTGGTCGAGCCCGCGCACGTGGCGCCCGTCGAGCATCGCGGCGGTGCCGAGGATCTGGTTCATGGTGACGACGCCGGTGCCGCCGATGCCCATCATGTGCAGCGCGAAACCCTCGCTCGGCACCTTCAGCACCGGCTCGGGCAGCTCGGCCTCGAGCGGGGTGAGCCGACGCTCGCGCTTCGGCGCGGGCGCGGCCCCCTCGATGGTGAGGAACGACGGGCAGTCGCCGAGCAGGCACGAGTAGTCCTTGTTGCAGGACGACTGGTGGATCGCGGTCTTCCGCCCGAACTCGGTGTCGATCGGCTGCACGGACAGGCAGTTCGACTTCTTGCCGCAGTCCCCGCACCCCTCGCACACGCGCTCGTTGATGAAGACGCGGGTCATCGGGTCGATCATCTTGCCGCGCTTGCGCAGCCGCCGCTTCTCCGCCGCGCAGTGCTGGTCGTGGATCAGCACGGTCACCCCGCTGATCGCGGCGAGGAGAGACTGGGCCTCCAGCAGCCGGTCGCGATGCCAGACCTCCGCGTTGCCCGCGATCGACACCCCCGAGTACTTGGCGGGATCGTCGCTGGTGATGATGATGCGCTTGACCCCCTCCGCCTCGAGGCGCCGGCTGAGCGCGGGGATGGGCAGGGCTCCCGCCGCGTTCTGGCCGCCGGTCATCGCCACCGCGCCGTTGTAGAGGATCTTGTAGGTGATGTTCACCCCGGAGGCCACCGCGTAGTTCAGCGCGAGGCCGCCCGAGTGGAAGAACGTCCCGTCGCCGATGTTCTGGAAGAGGTGCGGCGTCTCGGTGAACGGCGCGATGCCGACCCACTGCGCGCCCTCCGCGCCCATGTGGGTGACCCCGATGATGCCGCGGTCCATCCCCATCGCCATGCCGTGGCAGCCGATGCCCGCGGCGGCCACGCTCCCCTCGGGCACCACGGTCGAGCGGTTGTGCGGGCAGCCCGAGCAGAAGAACGCGCTGCGGGCCAAGGTCAGCGTCTTCGGCCGGCGCTTGAGCTCGTCGAGATGCTGGATGCGCGCCTCCACCGAGTCGATCTTGACGCGGCGGGCGAGGCGCCGGGCGATGGCCCGCGCGACGGAATCGGAATCGAGCTCGCCGACCGGCGACAGCAGCGGCCGGTCCTCCTCGTCGAGCTTGCCCACCACCAGCGGCCGGTCGGTCATGCCGTAGAGGACGTCCTTGCAGAACATCTCGAGGAACGAGCGCTTCTCCTCCACGACGAGGATCTCCTGCAGCCCGCGCCCGAACTCGCGCACGATGCGCGGCTCCATCGGGAACAGCATGCCGATCTTGAGGATGCGGATGCCGTAGCGACGCAGCGCCCCGTCGTCGAGCCCGAGCTCGGCGAGGGCCTGGCGCACGTCGTAGTAGGTCTTGCCGCTCGTGACGATGCCGAGCCACGCGTTCGGCGACGGCACCGTGATCCGGTTGAGCTTGTTCTCGTAGGCGTAGCGCCGCGCGAGCTCGAGACGCGCCCCGTGGATCGTGCGCTCCATGTCGAGGCCGTAGGGCGGGATCAAGTTCACGTTGATCTGGTGCTGGAACGGCTTGCCGTCCAGCTCGACCACCGGGATGATCGGGCTGACGCGCTCCGGGTCCGCCTCGGCGGTGCCCGCCTCGTCCGCGACGTTCGTGACGATCTTGACGCCGACCCAGAGCCCGGACGTGCGCGACAGCATGAAGCCGTGCAGGCCGAGATCCAGGATCTCCTGCACGTTGCCCGGGTAGATCGTGGGCATCAGCGCGTCGTAGAGCGCGACCTCGGAGTGGCTCGGGAGCGTGGAGGATTTCGACAGCGGATCGTCCCCGGCGAGCGCGAGCACGCCGCCGTTCTTGCCCACGCCCGCGTAGTTGGCGTGCTTGAAGATGTCGCCGCTGCGGTCCACCCCCGGCGCCTTGCCGTACCACATGCCGAGCACGCCGTCGTACCGGGGATTCGGGAAGAGCCCCGCCATCTGGCTGCCGTACACCGCGGTTGCGCCCAGGTCCTCGTTGAGCCCGGAGGAGAACACGACGTCGTGGGCCCGGAGCAGGGTGGTCATCCGCTCCAGCGTCTGGTCGAGCCCGCCGAGGGGCGAGCCGCGATAGCCCGAGATGAACGTCGCCGTCTTGAGGCCGCGCCGGATGTCGGCGCGATGCTGATCGAGGGGGAGCCGGACCAGCGCCTGGATGCCGGACAGATACACGCGTCCGCGCTCCTGGGTGTACTTGGCCTCGAGCGAGAACTCTCCGGTCGGTGTGGTCATGAGCTCCCCTTGTGGGGCGGCGGCGTTAGAGATCGAGCGACGGCCATATAGTAGTCGGGAAAGGCGTTTCTGGCAACAGCGGGCACACGACGATTTACTTCTTCAAGCTCTCCATATGCGGGGGCCCAGACATGGCCCCCGCACTCCCCCCGGCCGCGGACAACCGTTCAGGCGCTTGCTCTACCTGCGCAGAAGCAGCGGCTGCAGGTACGGCCACAGATGCTCGACCACGATCGCGTAGCCTTCGGCGGTGGGGTGGATGCCGTCGGGCTGGTTGAGGCGCGGGACGGCGCCGACGCCTTCGAGGAAGAACGGGAGGTACGGCGAGTTGCGGACGCGCGCCACCTCGCTGAAGAGCCGGTAGAACTGGTCCGCGTAGGGTGTGCCGTAGTTCGGGGGCAGGCGCATGCCGGCCACGAGCACCCGCGCGCCCGCGGCCTGGAAGCGCGTCACGATCTGCTCGAGGTTGGCGCGCACCGCGGCCAGGTCCTGACCGCGAAGCGCGTCGTTGACCCCCAGCTCTAGGATCACGATCTCGGGCTTGAGCCGGAGCGCCCAGTCCACCCGGCGCAGCCCGCCCGCGGTCGTATCGCCCGAGACCCCCGCGTTGACGACCCGGTACGGGTAGCCCTCGCGCCGGAGACGCTCGCCGAGCCGCGCGGGATAGGTCTGATCGGCCGGCACCCCGAGCCCGGCGGTGAGGCTGTCCCCGAAGGCCACGATCACGCGCGTTTCCTGCGCGGCCCCCGGCGCGGGCAAGGCGAGCTGGATCAGCAGGAGGAGCGGCCCGAGGAGCCCGCGCATGTCGCTAGTGTAGTATGAGCGTCATCATGATCCGCGTCCGCGGGCTCTCCATGCGCCTCGCGAGCGGCGGGCGCGGCGTGGACGTGCTCACCGACGTCTCCCTCGACGTGCCCGCCGGCCAGTTCCTCGCCATCGCGGGCCCCTCGGGCAGCGGCAAGTCCACGCTGCTCGGGCTCATCGCCGGGCTCGACCAGCCGACCGCGGGCCGGATCGAGGTGGCGGGCGTGGACATCACCGCGCTCGACGAGGACGCTCTCGCGCGCTTCCGGCGCGACCACGTGGGCTACGTCTTCCAGTCGTTCCACCTGCTCCCCACGCTCACCGCGCAGGAGAACGTGGCGGTGCCGCTCGAGCTGGCCGGCGAGGCCGATGCGGCCGCGCGGGCGGCCGCGCTGCTCGCCGAGGTCGGGCTGGCCGAGCGGGCGCATCACTACCCGGTGCAGCTCTCGGGCGGCGAGCAGCAGCGCGTCGCGGTCGCGCGCGCGATGGCGCGCCGGCCCGCGCTGCTGCTCGCCGACGAGCCCACCGGCAACCTCGACTCCGCCACCGGCAAGCAGATCATCGAGCTGCTGGTGGGCATGAACCGACGCCTCGGCGCCACCCTCGTGCTGGTGACCCACGACACCGCGCTGGCCGCCCACGCCGACCGCGTGGTGACGCTGCGCGACGGCCGCGTGGTGAGCGACGAATGAGCCGCTTCGTCCTCGCGCTCGCCTGGCGGGAGACGCGGGGGGCGTGGCGGCACTTCGGCTACTTCTTCGCCTGCATCACCCTCGGCGTCAGCGCGCTGGTCGGGGTGGGCAGCTTCGCGGACAGTCTCGAGCGCACCGTCGCCCGCTCGGCCCGGTCGCTGATGGGCGGCGACGTGGAGGTCCGGAGCGTCCAGCCCCTGCCCGACGCCGCGGCGCCCCTCATCGGAGACGTCGCGACCACGCGCGTGCGCGAGCTGGTGGCCATGGCCCAGGCGGGCCCGTCGCAGAGCCACATCGTCGAGCTCAAGGCGGTCGAGCCGGGCTATCCGTTCTACGGCGCGCTCGTGACCGAGCCGGCGCGGCCGCTCGAGACGCTGATCGGCGACGGCCGCGCGCTCGTGCACGACTCGCTCCTCGCCCGCCTCGGCCTCCGGGTCGGCGACCGCTTCCGGGTGGGCGATCTCGAGCTGACCATCACCGGCGTGCTCCTCAAGGAGCCGGACCGCGCGGTCGGCGTCTTCTCGCTCGGCCCGCGGGTCCTGATCTCCGGCCCGGATCTCGACCGCACCGGGCTGATCCGCCCCGGCAGCCGCGTGCGCTACCGCACGCTCGTCCGCCTGCCCGAGGGCCGCGACGCCGAGGCCTTCCGCGACCGGCTCGCCGCGGCCCTGCCCGCCGCCCAGCGCGTCGCGACCTACGCCCAGGCCCAGCCCGGCCTGCGGCGGTTCTGGGACCAGCTCACGATGTACCTGGGGCTCACCGGGCTCGTGGCGCTGATGGTGGGCGGCATCGGCGTCGCGGTCAGCGTCAACGCGTTCGTGCGCCAGAAGCTCGCCGCGATCGCGATCCTGAAGGCGCTCGGCGCGGGCTGGCGGCCCCTGCTCGCCGCCTACCTGCTGCAGACCGCCCTCCTCGGGCTGGGCGGCAGCGCGCTCGGCGCGCTCCTGGGCAGCGCGGTGCAGCCGCTGCTCGCGCCCACCCTCAGCCGCCTCCTGCCGATCGAGCTGGCGCTGTCCTTCTCGCTACGCGCGGTGCTGAGCGGGCTCGCGATGGGCGTGGGCGTGACCCTGCTCTACGCGCTCTGGCCGCTGCTGCAGATCCGCCACGTCCGCCCCGCCCTGATCCTCCGGATGGACGTCGAGCCGCGCCTGCGCGGGCGCCGGCCGTGGGTGGCCGCGCTCCCGCTCGCGGCCGGGCTCGCCGCGCTCGCCCTCTGGCAGGCCGGCTCGTGGAAGATCGGCGCCCTGTTCGCGGGCGGCCTCGCCGCCGCCTTGATCCTCCTCGCCCTGGGCGCCCGGCTCGTCATCGCGCTCGCCCGCCGCGTGCGCTGGCGGTCGCCCGCCTGGCGGCAAGGCGCGGCCAATCTCCACCGCCCCGGCAGCCACGCGGGTCCGGTGCTGGTCTCGCTCGGCCTGGCCGTCATGCTGATCGTCTCGATCGCGCTGCTCGACCGGAGCCTGCGCGCGCAGCTCGTGGACCGCGCGCCGGGCAGCGCGCCCGCGTTCTTCTTCATCGACATCCAGACCGACCAGGCGGAGTCCTTCGCGCGGCTGGTCGCGGCCCAGGGCGCGACCGCGCCCGCCGAGCTGACTCCGGTGGTGCGCTCGCGCCTGGCCGCGGTCAACGGGCTCTCGATCGCGCAGGACGCGCGCGCGCGGAGGGACGACGCGTGGTACCTCACGCGCGAGTACGTGCTCACGTGGGCCGCGGAGCCGCCCGGACACAACACCGTGGTGGCCGGCCGCTGGTGGACGCCCGAGGAGGCGGCCCGCGAGCCCCTGATCTCGGTCGAGGAGGAGATCGCGCGCCAGCTCGGGGTGCGGCTCGGCGACACCCTCACCTTCGACATCCAGGGCGTGCCGGTGACCGCGCGGGTGACGAGCCTACGCCACGTGGACTGGCGCTCGCTCACCTCCAACTTCTTCGTGATCTTCTCCCCGGGCGCGCTGGACGGCGCGCCGAGCACCTTCATCGCCACGGTGGGCGCGCGGCCCGAGCAGGAGAACCGCCTGCAGTCCGCGGTGGTGGCCGCGTTCCCGAATATCACGGCGATTCCCATCCGAGAAGTCCTCGAGCGGGTCGGCGCCATGCTCGACCAGATCGCGCTCGCGGTGCGGCTGGTGGCCGCCTTCAGCATCGGGGCCGGGCTCATCGTGATGGCGGGCGCGCTCGCCATCACCCGGCAGCAGCGGCTCTACCAGTCGGTGATCCTGAAGGCCCTCGGCGCCACCCGCGGCTTCGTCTCGCGCGTGTTCGCGGTGGAGTACGCGCTCCTCGGCGCGGCGGCCGGGCTGGCGGGCAGCGCGCTCGCCGCGCTGCTGGCGTGGGCGGTGCTCCGCTTCGCGCTCGAGGTGCCCTGGCGCTGGGCGCCCGGCACGCTGCTGGGGGGCGTGGCCACCGCCACCGCGCTCGCGCTGCTGGTGGGCTTCCTCGGCACCCGGCGTCTGCTCGGCCGCCGCCCGCTCGGCGTGCTCCGAAGCGAGTGACGCTGCTCGAGCGGCTGCGCGCGCTCTACCCGGAGGCCTCCGGCCGGAGCCTCAAGCAGTGGCTCGAGGCGGGGCGCGTGGAGGTCAACGGCCGACCCGCCCGCGACGGACGCCTCGCGCTCGCCGCCCGCGACACCGTCGCCCTCGCGGCGCGCCGGGCCGCGCCGTTCCCGCGCGGCCTCTCGCTCGTGCACGAGGACGACGCGATCCTCGTCGTGGTCAAGCCGTCGGGCCTCCTCACCATCGCCACCGACCGCGAGCGGGACCGCACCGCCTACCGACAGATCTGGGACTACCTCGCGGGCAAGCGGCAGCGGCCGTTCATCGTGCACCGGCTCGATCGCGAGACGTCCGGACTGCTCGTCTTCGCCAAGTCCGAGGAGGCAAAGCGGGCGCTGCAGGCCCAGTTCGAGGCGCGCAACGTGGAGCGCGTGTACCTGGCCCTGGTCGAGGGCCGGCCCCCCGAGGAGCGCGGCACGCTCGAGAGCAAGCTCGCGGAGGACCGCATGCTGCGGGTGCGCTCGGCCGAGAAGGGCCGGCAGGCCATCACCCACTACCGCGTGCTCCGGCGGAGGCGCGAGGGGACCCTGCTCGAGCTGCGCCTCGGCACCGGGCGCCGGCACCAGATCCGCGTGCAGCTCGCGGAGGCGGGCTGGCCGATCGTCGGCGACGTCGCCCACGGCGGCGCCCGGGGCAGCGTCGGGCGCCTCTGCCTGCACGCCACGCGGCTCGGCTTCGTGCATCCGGTGACGCAGCGGCAGGTCGTCTTCGAGAGCGCGGCGCCCGCCGACTGGGTATAATCCGCGCGGTCGAGAAGATCTCACCTCACCCAGGAGGCACTATGGCCGCGTCGCCGTTTTCCATCGAGGACAAGGTCGCCATCGTCACCGGCGGCGGAGTCGGTATCGGCAAGTCCATCGCCCTCGAGTTCGCCCGCGCGGGCGCCGACGTGGTGATCGCGAGCCGCAAGCTCGAGAACCTCGAGCCGGTCACCGCCGAGATCGCCAAGATGGGCCGCCGCTCGTTCTGCGTGGCGCTCGACGTCCGCCAGGAGGACCAGGTCAAGGGCCTGGTCGAGCGCACCGTGAAGGAGATGGGGCGCCTCGACGTCATGGTCAACAACGCGGGCGCCTCCTTCCGCGCCAAGGTCGAGGACATCTCGGCCAACGGCTGGAATACCGTGGTCGGCATCAACCTCAACGGCACCTTCTTCGGCTGCAAGTGGGCGGGCCGGCAGATGATGGACCAGCCGAGCGGCGGCGCGATCATCAACATCTCGTCGATCGCGGGGGTCTACGGCTCGACCATGATGTCCCACTATGGTGCGGCCAAGGCCGCGGTCATCACTTTCACCCGCGAGCTCGGGATGGCCTGGGGCCGTCGGGGCGTGCGGGTGAACTGCATCGCGCCCGGCCCGGTGGAGACCGAGGGCTACCTCGGCGTCCTCACCAAGCAGGATCCCGCCGCGGCCAAGAAGGCCTACGACACCGTGGCGGCCCGCGTGGGCATGGGCCGCTGGGGCAAGGTGGAGGAGATCGCCTACCCGTGCATCTTCCTGGCCTCGGCGGCCTCGTCGTTCATGACCGGCGAGACCATCGTGATCGACGGCGGACCGCCGCCCCAGCTCGGCGAAGGCTAGAGGCGGGCGCCCGCGCGATGCCCGAGCTCCCCGAGGTCGAGGCGGCCCGGCGCGCGGCCCACAAGGTCGCGGCCGGGCGCCGGATCGTCGAGGCCCGCGTCGCGGACGATCCGATCGTGTTCGAGGGCGTGGCGCCCGCGCGCTTCCGCCGGGCCCTCGTCGGCCGGCGCGTGAAGGCGGTGCGGCGGCACGGCAAGCATCTCTGGCTCGAGCTCGATCGGCGCCCGTGGCCGTGCCTGCACTTCGGCATGACCGGCGGCATTCACGTGCCCGCGGGGCGCGCGGTGCGGCTCGTGTCGGACGGAGCGGTGAGCCGGCCCGACTGGCCCCCGCGCTTCACCAAGCTCCACCTGCGGTTCGCGGGTGGCGGCGAGCTGGCCCTAGCCGACGGCCGCCGGCTCGGCCGCATCCGGCTCCGGCAGGACCCGTCCATCGAGCCGCCCATCAGCGCGCTCGGCTTCGACGCCTGGCGCGCGCTCCCCGCGCCCGCGCGCTTCCACGCGATGCTGCGCGAGCGGAAGTCGCCGATCAAGGCGGTCCTGCTCGACCAGGCCTTCGCGGCGGGCATCGGCAACTGGATCGCAGACGAGGTGCTCTACCAGGCGGGTATCGCGCCCAAGCGCCGCGCGAGCACGCTCTCGGCCGCGGAGGCCGGACGGCTGCGCACCCGGATCCGCTCGGTGATCGGCGGGGCGGTGCGCGCGGGCTCGGACAGCGATCGCTTCCCGCGCTGGTGGCTCTTCCACCGCCGCTGGGGCCACCGCCGCGGGGGTCCCTCCGCCACCACCGTGCGGGGCGAGCACATCCGCCACGAGACGGTGGGCGGCCGCACCACGGCCTGGGTGCCCTCGGCGCAGCGCTGAGGTATACTCCTCCCAGCTTTCCCCCCTGAGAAAGGAGCCCCCATGAGAGAGGCTGTCGTCGTCGCCAGCTCCCGCACCCCGCTCGCCAAGTCCCATCGCGGGTCGTTCAACATCACCCGCCCGGATGACTTGGCCGCCCACTGCATCAAGGACGTGCTCGGCAAGGCCCCGCAGCTCGACGCGGCGGAGATCGAGGACGTGATCCTCGGGTGCGCCCAGCCCAACGGTCCCCAGGGCAGCAACGTCGCGCGCGTGGCGCTGATCCGGGCGGGCCTCCCCGTCTCGGTCGCGGGCACGACCGTCAACCGCTTCTGCTCGTCGGGGCTGCAGGCCATCGCGATGGCCGCGCACCAGATCATCATGGGTGGGGCGGAGGCGGCCATCGGCGGCGGCCTCGAGTCCATCAGCATGATGAAGCGCGACGGCGACCCGAACCCGTGGGTGAAGGAAAGGAAGCCCGGCATCTACATGGTGATGGGCGACACCGCGGAGGTGGTGGCCAAGCGCTACAACGTCACCCGCCAGATGCAGGACGAGTACTCGCTGGTGAGCCAGCAGCGCACCGCGCGGGCCCAGCAGGACGGCTTCTTCAAGGAAGAGATCTCCCCCATGCAGGTGGTGCGCGGCATCGTGGACAAGAAGACCGGCGAGATCACCGGCAAGGAAGACGGCTACGTGGACAAGGACGAGTGCAACCGTCCCGACACCACCCTGGAAGGCCTGCTCGCGCTCCAGCCGCACTTCGACAAGACGAGCGGCAAGGGCAGCGTCACTGCGGGCAACTCCTCGCAGCTCTCCGACGGGGCCTCCGCCACGCTCCTGATGTCGGCGGACCGGGCCAAGGCGCTCGGCATCAAGCCCAAGCTCGTCTTCCGAGGCTTCGCGGTCGCGGGCTGCGAGCCGGACGAGATGGGCATCGGGCCGATCTACGCGGTGCCGAAGCTGCTCAAGCGCCACGGCCTCAAGATGGACGACATCGACGTGTGGGAGCTGAACGAGGCCTTCGCCTCGCAGGTGGTCTACTGCCGCGACAAGCTGGGCATCCCGATGGAGAAGCTCAACCCGAACGGCGGCTCGATCTCGATCGGCCACCCCTTCGGCATGACCGGCTCGCGCATGGTCGGCACCATCGCCAACGAGATGCTGCGGCGCAAGGCGCGCTACGGCGTGGTGACGATGTGCATCGGCGGCGGTCAGGGCGCCGCGGGCCTCTTCGAATCCTGTCTCTAGAC
>DATFGS010000091.1:0-4562 GCA_035249225.1 Candidatus Methylomirabilota bacterium
TCAACCGAACGGGTCCTTCCGGCGGAGCGTGCCGCTGGGCAACGGACTGGCGGACTTCGTGAGCGTGCTCTACGGAGTCAATCTCATCACGTTCATCCGTGACGACAACGGGCAGGAAACCGAGCTGTGCGGCAACACATCCCTCGGGTGCGTGGATCCCCGGGCCGGCTTCGTCGCGGAGGACGTCAACCGGGTTGGCCAGGTCGTGGGACGCCTCGTGCGCGACATGTTTGCCCGACACGTGCGGCAGATCATCAATGCGGAGGGCGGTGAACCGGTGGGACAGCCCATCTGCGACACGGAGTACGCCGAGGTCGAGATCGTGCCGGTCACCGTTGCCGAGGAGTAGCCGTTGACTCGCCCGGAGCGCCGTCCTAGGATGGCGCTCCCGGATCGAGCGTGGCCAGCCAACGTCTCCTCATCGTCGTGCTCGCGCTCGGGATCATCCTGTCCGCGGCCACCGCGCGCGGGGCACCGCTCCCGGAGAAGACGCCGCCCTCGGGCTTCGCCTCCGTCAACGGCCCCACCGGCGGCCGTACCCTTGCCGGCACCTTCAGCGGCAATGCCCGCTCCGCCGCCGCGGTCCTGGGCGGCATGCTGGGCGCCCTCCGCGCCTACTTCGACGGCGCGCCGACGGTCTCGAGCGCCGTCGGCGATCCCAACGACCGCGGCGTCATGGCCTTCTTCGACGCGCGCCTGCAGGGCACCCCGGTGCGCGGGGCGGTGATCGTGCAGCTCAACGACGGTGGCGGGGGCGGGGTCGCGATCCTCTTCGACCGGCCCGCGGACATCGGCCGCTCCTTCCCGGTGATGGCCCGCCAGCTCGGCGCCATCCAGGTGCCCGGCGGGGGACCCGCGCCGCGGCCCGTGGCGCTCCAGCAGCAGACCACGCCCGACGGCAAGGCGGCCATCGGCGTGCCGCCCGGTTGGCGCATCAGCGGCTATGCCAACGGCGCGGTGGACGTGGCGGGCCCCCAGGGCCAGCTCGTGGACGTGGGGATCTACATGCCGATCCTCGTGCGGCCCAGCTTCGTGGGCCCCGTCGCCGGCGCGATCTACTTGCCCTTCATCGCCGACCCGGTGGCGGCGGTGCCGGTGGTGAGCCAGGCGATCTCGCAGCAGACCGCGGCCCGCGGCGGGCAGGGGACGACCAACGTCGAGGTGCTGGAGCGTGTCAACACGCCGCCACCCACCGGCGCGGGCCAGGCCGCCTATATCCTGGCCCGCTCGCGTATCGGCGGGAGGCCGTACTACCACTTCGGCCTGGTCAACACCGCGCCCGTCGACAGCAACTCCTGGGCCTACTACTACTCCACGGTGGCCGCGCCCGACGGCGTCTTCCAGCGCGACTTCGCGCTGATGCTGAACGTCTGGCGCTCGTGGTCGCTCAACCAGCAGATGCTGCGCGACCGCATGCAGGACGCCGCCACCAAGATGCGCCAGACCGGGGAGATCCTGCGCTCCGCCGCGCGCGGGCAGAGCGAGGCCTACGATCGCGCCAACAAGGGGTTCAGCTACTACATGCGCGGCCTCGAGGTGGTCGAGAACAACCGGTCGGGCGCTCGCGCCAGCTACGACCGCGACTACGCCGACTTGCTGGTGAAGTCGGACCCGCTCAAGTACCGCCTGGTGCCGCCGAGCCAGTACCGGACGACGGACTAGGCGGCGATGACGCGGTCGGCGCGGAGCAGCAGCGACGGGGGCATGATGCGGCCGAGGGCCCGCGCGGTCTTGAGATTGACGACCAGCTCGAACCGCGTCGGCTGCTGCACCGGCAGGTCGGCGGGCTTCGCGCCCTTGAGGATGCGATCCGCGTAGACCGCCAGGTTCTGCCACTCGGTGGCCAGGTTCGGGCCGTAGGTCATGAGCGCGCCGGCATCCGCGAACTGCGACCAGCCGGCCATGGAGGGAATGCGGCGCCGGACGGCGTAGTCGGCCAGCGCCTTCCGGTAGGTCAGCATCAGGGCGTCCGGAAACACCACGAAGGCGTCGGTCTTCCCCTTCGTCATGGTTTCGAAGGCCGCTTCGAGCTCCTTGTCGTTCCGCACCCGTAGCGGGTGCGCGGCCAGCCCCAGGGCCCTGGCCGCTGCCACCGATTCCCGCAGCTCCGCCTGCTCGCCCGCATGATCGGGGTTCGAGACGATCGCCACGTTCGATAGATCGCCCACCGCCTCTTTCAGCAGCTCCATCCGCTTGCCGACGAGCTGGACGGCCAGGAAGGTCGTGCCCGTGATGTTGGCGCCGGGGCGGGCCAGGCTGGCCACGATGCCGGCCTCCACCGGGTCCGCGCTGATTCCGAACAGGATCGGGGTGGTCCCTGCCGCCTGCTTGACCAGCCGGATCACCGGGCCCTGGGTCACGAGCAGGTCCACCTTCTGGAGCACCAGTTCTTCCGTGAAGGCGAGGGCGCGCTCCGCCGACCCCTCGCTCCAGCGGGCCTCGAGGGCGTAGGTCTGCCCCTCGACGTGCCCGACCTGACTCAGGCCCTCGCGGAAGCTGTCGACGTACACGGAGGACCCGGCCGACGAGCTGCTGGACACCCAGCCGATCCGGACCGGCTTCCGCGCCGGCTGCGCGCCGGCGCGGGTGCCGGCGGCGAGAAGGCCAAACGCCAGGCTGCTTCCGAACGCACGACGGCTGATCAGGCGGCTCATGGGTGCCTGCATTCTATAGTAGAATCCCGCCCGTGGCAGCACCCCAGGGCATCGACGTCCACGCGCATTTCTTCCCCGAGCGCTTCCTGCGCGCGATCGAGGACGGCGGGGCGCTGTCCGCCGGCAGTATCGACCGCTCGAACCCGGTCGGCCCCGTCATCGACGTGAAGGGCGCGCGCACCGCGCCGCTCGAGGCCCGCTACTACGATCTGGCCAAGCGCGTGGCCTCCATGAACAAGCAGGGGGTGGCCGTCCAGGCGCTGTCGCTCACCGCGCCGATGGTGTACTGGGCGCAGGGGCAGCTCGGCCGCCGGCTGGCGCGGGAGTGGAACGACGGCGCCAGCGCCGCGCACACCGCCTATCCCGATCGCTTCGTGGTCTGCGCCACGCTGCCGATGCAGGACGTCACGCTGGCCCTGGCCGAGCTGGACCGGGCCGCAAAGCTGCCCGGCGTGCGCGCGGTCTACATGGGCACCAATGTCAACGGGCGGGACCTGGACGATCCCGAGTTCTTCCCGGTGTTCCACCGCTGCCAGGAGCTGGGACTGCCGGTGGGGCTGCACCCGTTCAACGTCAACGGGGCGGAGCGGCTCAAGCCCTACTACCTGACCAACCTGCTGGGCAACCCGTACGACACCGGGATCGCGGCGGCCCACCTCATCTTCGGCGGCGTGCTGGACCGGCTGCCCAAGCTCGAGGTCATCCTGCCGCACGCGGGGGGCACGTTCCCGCTGGTGTGGGGGCGGCTGCAGCGCGGGCAGAAGGTGCGGCCGGAGGCGAGCAAGGCCGCGAAGAAGCCGGTGAAGGCCTACCTGCGCCGCTTCACCTACGACACGATCAGCCACGATGCGGGCGCGCTGCGGTACCTGGTCGACACGGTCGGGGCGGACCGGGTGATGCTCGGCACCGATTTCTGCTTCGACATGGGCTACGATCGGCCGCTCGACATCATCCTCGACAAAGGCGTCAAGCTCTCGCGGGCCGACCAGGCCAAGGTGATTCGCGGGAACGCCGCCCGGCTGCTGCGCCTCCGCTAGGATCGGGCTCGGGGCGTGAGCGCCGAGTTCTGGATCGCGCAGTCGTTCAACGGGCTCTCCTACGGCGCGCTCCTCTTCCTGCTGGCCAGCGGGCTGTCGCTCATCTTCGGGGTCATGCGCATCGTCAACCTGGCCCACGGCTCCTACTTCATGCTGGGCGGCTACGTGGGGCTCACGGTGGCCCTGCGCACGCAGAGCTTCGCGCTGGCGTGCGTGGCCGGCGCGGTGGCCATCGCGCTGATCGGCATGGGCATGGAGCGCTTCTTCCTGCGCCGGCTGCGCGGCGAGACGCTGGGCCAGGTGCTGATGACCATCGGCTTCGCGCTGATCTTCCAGGACCTGGCCCTGCTGATCTGGGGCGGGGATCCCTACACGGTGCCGATCCCGAAGATGCTGACCGGGACCGTGCGCCTGGCCGGCGCGGTCTTCCCGATCTTCCGCATCTTCATCGTGGTGGTGGCGGTGCTGGTGGGGCTGGCGCTCTGGCTCGCGATGGACCGCACGCGCGTGGGCGCGATGATCCGCGCCGCGGTGGACGACGCGGAGATGGCCGGGGGCGTGGGCATCAACGTGCCGCGCGTGTCGCTGTTCGTCTTCGGGCTCGGCGCGGCGCTGGCCGCGCTGGGCGGGGTGATCGGCGGCGGCTTCCTCGGCGTCTACCCGGGCGCGGACTTCGAGGTGCTGCCCTACGCCTTCGTCGTCGTCATCGTGGGCGGACTCGGCAGCCTGCCCGGCGCGGTGGCGGGGAGCCTGCTGGTCGGCCTGCTCGACAACTTCGGCAAGGCGCTCTTCCCCGAGCTGTCCTACTTCACGCTCTTCGCCCCGATGGCGATCATCCTGGCCCTCCGCCCGACGGGCCTGTTCGGCCGCG
>DATFGS010000092.1:0-12434 GCA_035249225.1 Candidatus Methylomirabilota bacterium
GGAGTGTTCAAAAGCTTCGAGGACGAGGGAACCCTCTGTGTTATCATGCCCATGAGGATTTAACACCTCTCATGGGAGCGAAAATCGTTGGAAATTGACAGGGTAGAACTGTCCGATTTTCGCAACTATCGAACCCTCTCGCTCGCGCCGGCGCCCCACCTGAACGTCCTCGCGGGACCGAACGCCCAGGGCAAGACCAACCTGCTCGAGGGCCTCGGCGTCCTCCTGGTCGGGCGCTCCTTCCGCGGGGCCAAGGCGGGCGACATGCTCGGGTGGGGCGCGTCCAGCGCCTTCGTGGGTGGCGAGCTCCGTCGAGGGGAGACGGTGCGCGCCATTCGCCGCGCGGTTGTCCAGCGCGAGGATGGCCGGTGGGGCGTGGGTGGTGAAGGGTGTCCCTGGGCTCGCGCGATCGGGTTCGGCTGGCAGGACCTGGCCATCCTGACCGAGGGGCCGCAGGCCCGCCGCAACTTCATCGACGGCTTCGCGGGGAAGCTCTACGCGGCGCATCTCAGCGGGCTCGGTCGGTATCGCCAGATCGTGGCCCGCCGCAATCACCTCCTTCAGAATGCGGCGCCCGGCCCGGGGCTGCGCGGCGCCCTCGCGCCCTGGAACGAGCAGCTCGCGCGGGTCGGCCTGGAGCTGGTGACCCGCCGGCGCGCGGCGGTGGAGGTTCTGGAGGCGGAGGCGCGCGGGCTCTATCCCACGCTGGCCGGCGCGGGTGCGGTACGGCTGCAGTACTGCGCGGCCCTCGGACCCGAGGGGGGAGAGACCGAGTTCCTGGCCGCGCTCGAGGCGCGGTTTCACGAGGAGGCGCGGCGAGGGCAGACGCTGGTCGGCCCGCACCGCGATGACCTGCTGATCGAGGTGGACGGCCGGGACCTGCGCCTTTACGGCTCGCGCGGCCAGCAGCGGCTGATGGCGCTCACGCTGCGCCTGGCCGAGGTGGGGCCGGTGGCGCGGGCGGTCGGGAGCGCGCCTGTGCTGCTGCTCGACGACGCCCTGTCCGAGCTCGACCCCCACGTGCAGGCCCGCGTGCTCGAGCACGTGTCGACGGCGGGCCAGGTCTTCCTGACCACCGCCGACGCCTCGCTACCGGAAGTCG
This sequence comes from Candidatus Methylomirabilota bacterium, assembly GCA_035249225.1. Taxonomy (GTDB): domain Bacteria; phylum Methylomirabilota; class Methylomirabilia; order Rokubacteriales; family CSP1-6; genus CAMLFJ01. The sequence goes on from DATFGS010000092.1 coordinate 1,103, forward strand.
GGCGGGTCGCCTGGTGGGACGTGCGAGACGGCCGGGTGACCGAGCCGATCCTCGGCGCCGTTCGAGGCGCGGCCTGATGGCCGACACGTATACCGCGAGCGACATCAAGGTCCTCGAGGGGCTCGAGGCGGTCCGCAAGCGGCCGGCCATGTACATCGGCGACACCGGCGCCTACGGGCTTCACCATCTCGTCTACGAGGCGGTGGACAACTCGGTCGACGAGGCGCTGGCCGGGTATTGCGACAGCGTCAAGGTCATCCTGCACTCCGACGGCTCCTGCTCGGTGGGCGATAACGGGCGCGGCATCCCGGTCGACATCCACAAGGAAAGCGGCCGCCCGGCGGCGGAAGTCGTGCTCACCGTGCTCCACGCGGGCGGGAAGTTCGAGCACTCCGCGTACAAGGTCTCGGGCGGCCTGCACGGCGTCGGCATCTCGGTGGTCAACGCGCTGTCCGAGTGGCTCGAGCTGGAGATCCGCCGGCAGAACAAGGTGTGGACCCAGCGCTACGAGTACGGGGTGCCCCAGGGCGAGCTGGCCGCGACCGACAAGACCACCAAGCACGGCACCATCGTGCGCTTCAAGCCGGACGCGAAGATCTTCGAGGAGACCTCGTTCTCCTTCGATACCCTCTCGAACCGGCTCCGCGAGCTCGCCTTCCTCAACAAGGGCCTCAAGATCGTCATCGAGGACGAGCGCGACGGGCGCAGCCACACCTTCCTCTACAAGGGAGGCATCATCGAGTTCATCAAGCACCTCAATCAGAACAAGACGCCGATCCACCCGAAGGTGCTCTTCTTCGAGGGGAAGAAGGACAACATCGAGGTCGAGGTCGCGCTGCAGTACAACGACGGCTACCAGGAGAGCATCTTCTCCTTCGCCAACAACATCAACACCCGCGAGGGCGGCACGCACCTCACCGGGTTCCGGGCCGCCCTGACCGGGACCATCTCGAACTACGCCAAGGCCAACGGGTTCCTCAAGAGCTTCAAGGGAGACGTCAGCGGCGACGACGTGCGCGAGGGCCTCACCGCGGTGGTCTCGGTGCGGATTCCCGATCCGCAGTTCGAGGGGCAGACCAAGGCCAAGCTCGGGAACTCCGACGTGAAGGGGCTGGTCCAGCAGATCGTCAACGACCGGCTCGGCGAGGCCTTCGAAGAGGATCCGACCACCGCGCGCAAGATCGCGGACAAGTGCGTGCGCGCGGCGCAGGCCCGCGAGGCCGCCCGCAAGGCGCGGGAGCTGACCCGGAAGGGCGGGCGCGACGACGAGGGCCTCTCGGCCAAGCTCGCCGACTGCTCGGAGCGCGAGCCGCAGTTCCGCGAGATCTTCCTGGTCGAGGGCGACTCCGCGGGCGGCTCGGCCAAGCAGGGGCGCGACCGGAAGGTGCAGGCGGTGCTACCCCTCCGGGGCAAGATCATCAACGCGGAGAAGGCGCGCTACGACAAGGTCCTGTCCCACAATGAAATTCGGCTCCTCATCTCGGCGCTCGGCACCGGGATCGGCCCCGAGGAATTCGACGTCAGCAAGCTGCGCTACCACAAGGTGATCCTGATGACGGACGCCGACGTGGACGGCGCCCACATCCGCACCCTGCTGCTCACGTTCTTCTTCCGGCACATGGTGCAGGTGATCGAGGCGGGGCATCTGTTCATCGCGCAGCCGCCGCTCTTCAAGGTGAAGAAGGGGCGGGCCGAGAAGTACCTGATGAGCGAGCGCGAGATGGAGGAGTTCCTCCTCGAGCAGTGGGTGGAGAAGGCGAGCGTCAAGGTCCCGGGCAAGGCGGCCCCGCTGCGGGGCGAGGCCCTGATGGAGTCGCTCAAGCGCGTGCTCGAGTTCCGCGCCCTGTTCTCGAAGCTGGTGCGCCGGGGCGTCCCGGGCGCGATCCTCGACGGCCTCCTGCGGAAGAAGTTCCGGGCCACCAAGCGGGGCGTCGGCGACACCGAGATCGCGGCGGCGGTGAGCGAGGTGGCCGCGGACCTGCCCGGCTGGACCGCCCGCCTCGGCGGCGCCGACAACGGTGACGCGACCACGGTGGAGATCACCGGCCCGCATCCCGTCCAGTTCAGCGTCGACGTGCTCAGGTCTCCGGATTACACGCAGCTCTTCGAGCTGCACGCCGAGATCGCGGGCCTGCACAAGGGCCCGTGCACGATCGTGGACGCGGCCGAGAAGGAGATCGAGGCCAAGACCCTCGACGGCCTGATGCGGACGATCCTCGAGCAGGCCAAGGACGGGGCCACGATGCAGCGCTACAAGGGACTCGGGGAGATGAACCCCGAGCAGCTCTGGGAGACGACCATGAACCCGGAGACCCGCACGCTCCTGCGCGTCACCTTGGAAGACGCGGTCGGCGCCGACGAGATGTTCACGGTGCTGATGGGCGACGCGGTGGAGCCGCGCCGCGAGTTCATCGAGAAGAACGCCCTCGACGTCGTCAACCTCGACATCTAGGAGACGCAGGCCCCGCCCATGAGCCCCGAGCGCCAGACGCCGGTTCCGATCGAAGAGGAGATGCGGAAGTCGTATCTCGACTACGCCATGTCCGTCATCGTCGGCCGCGCGCTGCCCGACATCCGCGACGGCCTGAAGCCGGTGCACCGGCGCGTGCTGTTCGCGATGCACGAGCTCGGGCTGAACTGGAACCGCGCCTACAAGAAGTCGGCGCGCGTGGTCGGCGAGGTGCTCGGCAAGTACCACCCGCACGGCGACGCGCCCGTCTACGAGGCCCTCGTCCGCATGGTCCAGGAGTTCTCCCTGCGCTACCCGCTGGTGGACGGGCAGGGTAACTTCGGCTCGATCGACGGCGATCCGCCCGCCGCGATGCGCTACACCGAGACCCGCCTGGCCAAGATCGCGCACGAGCTGCTCGCCGACATCGAGAAGGACACGGTGGACTTCACGCCGAACTTCGACGAGTCGCTCCAGGAGCCGGTGGTCCTGCCCACCAAGGTGCCCAACCTGCTCGTCAACGGCTCCTCCGGCATCGCGGTCGGCATGGCGACGAACATCCCGCCCCACAACCTGGGCGAGGTGGTGGACGGGCTCATCAAGGTGATCGACAACCCCGAGGTCACCATCGACGAGCTGATGACCGTGATCCCGGGCCCCGACTTTCCGACCCACGGCTACATCTACGGCCGCGGCGGCATCCGCGAGGCGTATACCACCGGGCGCGGGATCATCACCCTGCGGGCCAAGGCCCACGTGGAGAAGATGCGGGGCGGGCGCGAGGCGATCATCGTCACCGAGCTGCCGTACCAGGTGAACAAGGCGTCGCTGATGGAGAAGATCGGCGAGCTCGTGCGCGACAAGAAGATCGAGGGCATCAGCGAGCGCCGCGACGAGTCGAGCCGCGAGGGCATCCGCATCGTGCTGGAGCTGGGCCGCGGCGAGATGCCGCAGATCGTGATCAACCAGCTCTACAAGCACACCCAGATGCAGACCACCTTCGGGGTCATCATGTTGGCCCTCGTGAGCCGGCGCCCGCAGGTAGTCAACCTGAAGCAGATGCTCCAGGAGTTCATCGCGTTCCGCCGCGAGGTGGTCACCCGCCGCACCAGGTACGACCTGGCGCGCGCGGAGGAGCGGGCCCACATCCTCGAGGGCCTGCGCAAGGCGGTCGACCAGATCGACCTGGTCATCCGGCTCATCCGGCAGTCGGAGAGCCCGGACGCGGCGAAGGACGCGTTGATGCGCCAGCTCCAGCTCTCGGAGATCCAGGCCAAGGCCATCCTCGACATGCGGCTGCAGCGCCTCACCCAGCTGGAGCGCCACAAGATCGTCGAGGAGCACGAGCAGACCCTCGCCCTCATCGAGGACCTCAAGGGGATCCTCGCCTCCGAGCAGCGGCTGCTCGGCATCATCAAGGACGAGCTCGCCGCGCTCCGGCAGGAGTTCGGCGACGCGCGCCGCACCGAGATCCTGGCCGAGACCGCCGACCTGACCATCGAGGACCTGCTCGCCGACGACGACATGGTGGTGACGATCACGCGCTCCGGGTACATCAAGCGCACCCACGTGGAGGCCTACCGCAGCCAGAAGCGCGGCGGCAAGGGCGTGACCGGCATGGAGACGAAGGAGGAGGACATCGTCGAGGACCTGTTCGTGGCCTCGACCCACTCCTATCTCCTGTTCTTCACCAACAAGGGCAAGGTGCACTGGCTCAAGGTGCACGAGATCCCCGAGGGCGGCCGGCAGGCCAAGGGCAAGGCGATGGCCAACGTGCTGTCGCTGGCCGACGGCGAGCGGGTGGCCACCTGCGTGCCGGTGCGCGACTTCGAGTCGGGCGGCTACGTGCTCTTCGCCACCAAGCAGGGCAAGGTGAAGAAGACCGAGCTCTCCGCCTTCTCCCATCCGCGCGCGGGCGGCATCCAGGCCATCACCCTGGAGGAGGGCGACGAGGTGATGGCGGCCCGCCGCACCGACGGCCAGCGCGAGGTCCTGCTCTCGACCAAGCTCGGCATGATCATCCGGTTCCCGGAGGACGAGGTTCGCCCGATGGGCCGCACCGCCGCCGGGGTCCGCGGCATCGACGTGGACGAGGGCGACCAGGTCATCGCGGCGGAGACGCTCAAGGAAGGCGTGACGATCCTGACCGTGACCGAGCGCGGCTACGGCAAGCGCACCCCGCTCGACGAGTACCGGCTGCAGGGGCGCGCGGGCAAGGGCATCATCGACATCAAGACCGCGGGGCGGAACGGCGCGGTGGTCGGCATGCTGCAGGTGCGCGAGGGCGACGACATCCTGGTCGTCACCACCAAGGGCAAGATGATCCGCCTGCACGCCGACGAGATCACGAGCCAGGGCCGCAACACGATGGGCGTCCGCATCATCGACCTCGACGCCGACGATCAGGTGGGCAACCTGGCCCGCGTCGAAGCCGAGCAGACGCCCGCCCCCGAGGCGTCGTCAGAGTAAGCCCCGCCGGCGTGAGCCGGACGGGGCGAGAGAGGCCGCGCAGCTGCGGCCTCTTTTTTGTTAAGGTTTGCTCCCGAAGGGTGGAGGTAACGAAGTGCTCGACATCAAGGTGATCCGGGAAGATCCCGCGGCGGTGGAGCGCGTCCTCGCGACGCGCGGCGCCCCCATATCGCTCGCGCCCGTGCTCGCGGTGGACGCGGAGCGCCGGCGTCTCGTGACCGAGGCCGAGGAGCTCAAGGCCGAGCGCAACCGCGCCTCCGAGGCCATCGGCCAGGCCCGGCGCCGCGGCGAGGACGCGCAGGCCGCGATGGCGCGGATGCGCGAGGTCTCCGACCGCATCAAGGCGCTCGACGCCCTCGTCAAGGAGGCCGACGCGCGCCAGGAGGCCCTGCTGCTGGAGATCCCGAATCTCCCGCACGCGACCGTGCCGGTGGGGCGCTCGGCCGAGGACAACGTCGAGGTTCGCCGCTGGGGCGCTCCGCGGCAGTTCGGGTTCGAGCCGCGGCAGCACTTCGAGATCGGCGAGGCGCTCGGCATCCTCGACTTCGATCGCGCGAGCAAGATCGCCAAGGCGCGCTTCACCGTCATGTGGGGCGCGGCGGCCCGGCTCGGGCGGGCGCTCGCCCAGCTCATGCTCGATCTGCACACCCGCGAGCACGGCTTCACCGAGGTGTGGGTGCCGAATCTCGTGAACGCGGAGACCATGATCGGGGTGGCGATGCTGCCCAAGTTCGAGGAGCAGATGTTCAAGACGGTGGAGCCGGACGCCGGCCGCACTCTCTATCTGATCCCGACCGCGGAGGTCGCCCTGACCGCGCTGCACGGCGGCGAGATCCTGCCCGAGGCCGAGCTGCCCCGGCGGTACTGCGCCTTCACGCCCTGCTACCGGCGCGAGGCCGGCACCTACGGGCAGGACACCAAGGGGATGATCCGCCAGCACCAGTTCGACAAGGTCGAGATGGTCAAGCTGACGGTGCCGGGACAGTCGTACGACGAGCTCGAGGCGATGGTGCGGAGCGCGGAGGCGGTGCTCCAGCGGCTCGAGCTGCCGTACCGCGTGGTGGCGCTTTGCACCGGCGACATGGGCTTCCACTCCGCCAAGACCTACGACCTCGAGGTGTGGCTGCCGGGGCAGGGGAAGTATCGCGAGATCTCCTCGTGCTCGAACTGCGAGGCCTACCAGGCGCGCCGGCTCGACATGAAGTACCGTCCCGCGGGCGGCGGGCGGGTGGAGCTCTGCCACACGCTCAACGGCTCCGGGCTCGCGGTGGGACGCACCCTCATCGCGGTGCTCGAGAACTATCAGGAGGCCGACGGGTCCATCACGGTGCCGGCCGCGCTCCGCCCCTACATGGGCGGTCTCGAGCGCATCGGTCCGGCCCAGACGGGACGATAGTCAGGCAGGCGCGGAGGGGTGGCCGAGTCCGGTTGAAGGCGCCGGTCTTGAAAACCGGAATCCCGCAAGGGATCGGGGGTTCGAATCCCTCCCCCTCCGCCATTTTCTCCTCGGCCGGTCACGGAGTCGGAGCCGCCTCCGCGACGGTGGCCGGGCCCGCGCCGTTCGGCGTCACCACCAGCCGGCGCCCGTGGAACGGGCGGAGCGTGTTGCGGTGGCCCACGCTGATCACCGCGGTGCCGGGCAGGCGCTCGCGGAGCAGCGAGTAGAGGCGCGCCTCGGTCTCCTCGTCCACCGCGGAGGTGGCCTCATCGAGGAAGAGCCACTCGGGTTTCTGCAGGAGAGCGCGCGCGAAGGCGATGCGCTGCTGCTCGCCGGGCGAGAGCGCCAGCGCCCAGTGGGCCTCCTCGTCGAGGCGCCCGCTCAGGTCCGGCAGGCCGACCGCCTCCAGCGCCTCGCGCACCGCCGCATCGCCGAGCCCGGCGGGTGGTGTCGGGTAGCTCACCACCTCGCGAAGCGTGCCGATCGGGAGATAGGGCTTCTGCGGCAGAAACAGGACGCGGCCAGCGCGGGGCAGGCGGATCTCGCCGCGGCCGAACGGCCAGATTCCCGCGATGGCGCGGAAGAGCGTGCTCTTGCCCGCGCCCGACGGCCCGCTGATCAATGTGGTATCGCCGGGCCGGATCTCGAAGGAGGCCCCTTCGATCAGGGGGCGCCCACCCGGCAGCGCCAGGTTCACGTGGTCCAGCGTGAGCGTGCCGGCCGCGCCGGGCCCATGGCGCACGCCCTCGACCGCGGCGTCGGCGCTCACCCGGGAGAGCGCGCGCTCGAAGCCCAGGAGCCGCAGGACCACCGCCCGCCATGCCGCGATGTCGGTATAGGCGGTGATGATGAACGAGAGCGACTCCTGGACCTGGCCGAAGGCCTGGGCGGTCTGCATCAGGCCGCCCAGCGCGATCTCGCCGCGGAAATATCGGGGCGCCGCGACCAGGAAGGGGAAGATCACCGCGGCCTGGCTGTAGCTATACGTGAACCAGGAGAGCCGCTTCTGTCGACGCATGATGTCCCACCAGTTCCCGACCACCGAGGCGAAGCGGGCCCGGAACGTGCGCAGCTCGTCGGCCTCGCCCCCGTAGAGCGCAACGCCTTCCGTATTCTCCCGGAAGCGGACGAGGTTGAAGCGGAAGTCAGCCTCGTAGCGCTGCTGGTCGAAATTGAGTTGCACCAGCGGTCGGCCGACCAGGTGGGAGAGCCAGGTGCCCCCGACCGCGTACAGGAGCGCCGCCCAGACCATGTAGCCGGGGATGGTCACCCCCACGATCGGCAGCGTCGTCGGGCCGGAGAGCACCCACAGGATGCCGAGGAAGGAGACGAGCGTGACCACGGCGCGGAGGCCCCCGATGCTCAGGCTGAGCGCGCCGACGACGAACAGGCGGAGATCCTCGGCGATGCGCTGATCGGGGTTGTCGGTCTCCCCGGCCGTGAGCTGCATGCGGTAGTAGGCGCCGTCGGCCAGCCAGGCGCCCAGGTACCGCTCGGTGAGCCAGCGACGCCAGCGGATCTGCAGCATCTGGTTGAGGTAGAGCTGGTACACCGCGGCCACGAGCGAGAGCGCGGCGAGCCAGGAGAACTTCAGCAGGAGGCGCGAGAACGCCGCGAAGTCCTTTTCCTGGATCGCGTTGTAGAAGGTGTTGTACCACTGGCTCAGGAGCACGGTGATGTAGACGCCGAAGAGGGTGAGCGCCACCACCGCGAGCAGGAGCCCCCGTCCGGCCCTGCGGTCTTCCGAGAACCAGTAGGGGCGGATCAGGGTCCAGGCGTCACGCAGCGACTCGCGCAGGCGGTTCATGGCGGGGCCTCCTGGACAGACAGCATAGCCCCACGCAGGCGTCCGTTCCCGGTAGTCCGCGCGGCTCGGATGACATATACTCTGTTGGCCTGAGCGTTTGGAGAGGTGGCCGAGTCGGCCGAAGGCAGCCGCCTGCTAAGCGGTTATAGGGGCAAAACCTCTATCCCGGGTTCGAATCCCGGCCTCTCCGCCATGCGCGCCCTTAGCTCAGATGGATAGAGCGTCGGACTACGAATCCGAAGGCCAGAGGTTCGATTCCTCTAGGGCGCACCAAAAATGACGGGGGGTTACGGGGTGCGGTGACCTCGTAGCCCCTTCGCTTTCTCTGCCCGGTTCGGATTCGAGGGTTCCGATCGCCACCTGGAGGGTCCGGCTCGCACGCCATGGATGACGCGTACTGGATGGGCCTGGCCCTCGAGGAAGCGGCGCGCGCGGCCCATGCGGGCGAGGTCCCGGTCGGCGCGGTCGTCGTGCTGGACGGGCGGTGCCTCGCGTCCGGCCACAACCAGCCGATCGCGAGCCACGATCCCACCGCGCACGCCGAGATCGTGGCGCTGCGCGCGGCGGCGGGCACGCTCGGCAACTACCGGCTGACCGGGGCGACGCTCTACGCCACCATCGAGCCGTGCGCGATGTGCTGCGGCGCGGCGCTCCACGCGCGGATCGCGCGGCTGGTCTACGGTGCCGACGATGCCAAGGCCGGCGCGGTGCGCAGCGTCCACCGGCTGCTCGACGACGCGCGGCTCAATCATCAGGTCGAGGTGACCGCGGGCGTGCGGGCGGCCGAGGGCGGGGCGCTGCTCCGCGAGTTCTTCCGGGCGAAGCGGACGTGAGCCGGGGCGGGCGCCGACGTGCCGGCGCCCGCCCCGGCCTTCCCGGTTGCCCCGTTACTTCGTGCTGCCGGCCTGCGGACCCTCGGTGATCTGGAGCGAGGTGACGACCTTCTTGCCGTCCCGCTCCTGGTAGGTCGCCTTGATCTTGTTGCCGGCCTTCAGCTCCCCGAGCTTCGCCTGGCTCTTCGGCACCGTGAGCAGCGTGCCATCGTCGAGCGTGACCGTCTCGCCCCGGATGTCACGGACCCGGCCCTCGACCTCGGGGCCCTTCATCGTGTCGGACTTGGTCGACTGCGCGTGGGCGCCGAGCGCCTGGATGCTCATGCCGGAGCAGGCCATGACGGCCAGGGTGGCGGCTCCCGCGATCCATTTGCGATTCATGGTGGTCCTCCTTGGGGTTGATGGTGTTCACCAATCGAAGGGGCAAGGCATGTGCCAGCGCCAAGTGCGCGACTTCGTGTCCGGTCGGGCCGGAGCCCGGGTTCCCACCGCGTCGCGCCGACCCGGCAAGGCTTACGGAGCCGGCGCTCCGGTAGGGATGGACTCTCCCGCGCCCAGCGGCTACACTTGGGCACTTGAGATCGTGTCGAAGTGACCGTGACATCAGTCGCGGAGGGGTGGCCGAGCCCGGTTGAAGGCGTCCGACTCGAAATCGGATAGGGGCGCAAGTCCCTCGGGGGTTCAAATCCTCTCCCCTCCGCCAAATTCGCACCTTCAGCAAGTAGTGCCGGAGAGGCGCGGAGGGGTGGCCGAGTGGCCGAAGGTGCGGCACTGGAAATGCCGTGTACGGGCAACTGTACCGTGGGTTCGAATCCCACCCCCTCCGCCATTTCTCAAAGCTTGGCCGTGCTAGACGGGGAGGTAGCGGTGCCCTGTAACCCGCAATCCGCTATAGCGGGGTTGAATTCCCTCTCGAGGGCCGGTCGTGTCGAATGAGCCGTACGGGACGGCGTTGAAGGTTGGGCCCCACGCAACGGGATGCGTCGAACCCCGCCAGGCCCGGAAGGGAGCAACGGTAAGGCGCCCCTCTCGTGTGCCGTGGGAGTACCTGACCGGAGCAGGTTTCGTGCGGCGATCGCGGTGTGGTCGGTTCGATTGAGGGTGCACGGTCTTTGACTTATCAGGTCCTGGCGCGGAAGTGGCGACCGCAGGTCTTCGATGCGGTCGTCGGGCAAGATCCGGTCACGCGCACGCTGCGCAACGCGCTCGCCTCGGGCCGCGTGGCCCACGCGTATCTGTTCACCGGGCCGCGGGGTGTCGGCAAGACCACCACCGCGCGCCTCCTGGCCAAGGCGCTGGCGTGCACCGCGCGCACCGGCACCGAGGCCTGCGGGGCATGCCCGTCCTGCCTCGACTTCGCCTCGGGTGCGCCGGTGGACGTGATGGAGATCGACGCGGCGTCGAACACGAGCGTGGACGACATCCGCACGCTGCGCGAGAACGTGAAGTACTCTCCCGCGCGCGGCCGCTTCAAGGTCTACATCGTGGACGAGGTCCACATGCTCTCCGGCGCGGCGTTCAACGCCTTCCTCAAGACGCTCGAGGAGCCGCCCGCGCACGTGGTCTTCATCCTCGCCACCACCGATCCCAAGAAGATCCCGGCCACCGTGCTCTCGCGCTGCCAGCGCTTCGACTTCCGGCCGATCCCGCCCGAGCTCCTGACCGCGAGCCTGACCCGCATCCTCGAGGAAGAGCGCGTGCCCTTCGAGCCGGGCGCGCTCCCGCTCCTCATCCGCGCCGCCGAGGGCAGCCTGCGCGACGCGCTCTCGCTACTCGACACCGCGATCGCGTACGGCGAGGGCAAGCTCGACGAGGCCGGCGTGGCCCGGCTGCTCGGCTCGTCCTCCCCGGTGCACGTGCGGGCCTTCGTGGGCGCCCTGCTCGCGGGCGACGGCGCCGCCGCCCTCGAGGCGGTGGATCGCGCCGCGACCGCGGGCGAGGACCTGGGCACGCTCTGCCGCGAGGCGGTCGAGATGACGCGCCGCCTGCTCGTGACCAAGGTGGCCCCGGGCGCGCCCTTCGTGGACCTGACGCCCGCCGAGGCGGCCGAGCTCCGGGCGGTCGCGGAGCCGGTGTCGGCCGACGAGCTCATCTACGTGCTCCGGGCCTTCCTCGACGCGGACACCGAGATGCGCCGCTCACCGCACCCGCGGGTCGAGCTCGAGATCGCGGCGGTGCGCGCGACCCGACGCCCGCAGCCGCAGGCCATCGAGACGCTGATCGGCAAGCTCGAGGAGGCGGAGACGCGGCTCCGCCAGATGCCGCCCGCCGCATCGGGCGCGACGGGCCGCCCCGTGGTCGTGCAGGAGACCCTGCTCGACGCGCGCCCTGCGCCC
>DATFGS010000093.1:0-6245 GCA_035249225.1 Candidatus Methylomirabilota bacterium
CCGAGTGAGCGCATTGCGCGCGATCGCGGACTGGGTGCGGGCGCACCCGGTGGTCGCCTTCTGGATCTTCTTCGCCCTCTTCCCCTTCATCGTGCCCAACCGCACCATGGCCACCCAGGTGCTGGTGTTCGGCCTGCTCGCAATGGGCTTCAACCTGCTCTACGGCTACACCGGGCTCCTGTCCTTCGGCCACGCCGCCTACTACGGCCTCGGGGCCTACGGCTGCGGCATCGCGCTCGCGAAGCTGCAGGTGGGCTCGCTCTGGCTCGGGCTCGCCGGGGGGCTGCTGCTGGCCGGGCTCGGCGGCGCGGCCATCGGGTTCTTCTGCCTGAGACGGCGCGGCATCTACTTCGCGATGCTGACCCTCGCCTTCGCCCAGATGCTCTACTTCATCGCCTTCCACCTGGCCGACTGGACGGGCGGCGACGACGGCCTGCGCGGCATCCCGCAGCTCGCCCTCGGGCTGGGCCCCTGGCGGTACGCCATCGAGAACACGCTCTCCTTCTATTACTTCTCCTACGTCCTGGTGGGGCTGGCGGTGGCGGCGCTCAAGCGCATCCTCGACTCCCCCTTCGGGGCGGTGCTGCAGGCCATCCGCGAGAACAGCAGCCGCGCGGAGGCCTGCGGGTACGACGTCAATCGCGTCAAGCACCTGTCGTTCGTCTTCTCCGCCTGCTTCGCCGGGCTCGCCGGGTCGCTGGACGCCCTGCGGCTCACCCTCGTGCCGGTCGAGTCGCTGTACTGGACCACGTCGGGCCAGGTCGTCATGATGACGCTGCTGGGCGGCGCCGGGACCTTCTTCGGCCCCTTCGTCGGCGCCGCGACCTTCCTGGTGCTGGAGGAGCGGCTCAGCCTCGTGCTCGAGTCGTGGCCCCTCGTCATCGGCGCGATCTTCTCCGCGTTCGTCCTGTTCCTCCCCAAGGGGATCTGGGGCACGCTCACAGGAGGCATCCATGGCCGTCAAAGTGCTTGAGCTCCACCACCACGGCATCCGCGTCGGTCCCTCGCCCGCGGATGTGAAGAAGGCCTACGGCTTCTACCACGACGTGCTCGGCCTCGACGCCGACCAGGGCCGGCCGACCATCCCGACCATCGACGGGTACTGGATGGACGTGGGCGGCTCCGCCCAGATCCACCTGATGGGCGTGGACGGGGCGTCCAAGTTCGCCCAGGGCCCCGACAAGGATCCCTCGCGGCCGCACGTCGCCCTCGCGGTGCCCGACATCCAGGAGGCCAAGGCCGAGCTCACGCGGATGGGCGTGGACTTCTGGGTGACCACCGGCGTGGTCGGCCCGCAGTCGCAGCAGATCTTCATGTACGACCCGTTCGGCAACATGATCGAGCTGCATCAGGCCGGCACCTGCCGCTGCGTCACCTCGAATCGCCAGCCGGTCGGGGGCATGAGCTAGGCTTCTTGTACACCGGGGCCCAGAAAGCCATCCTCGAGCGGGCTGACCGGCTGACGCGGGAGCACATCGCTCCGCGCGCGGCCGAGTACGACGCGGCGGGCGCCAACCCGCTCGACTCCTGGCGCGTGCTCGCTCGCGAGGGCTTTCTGGGCTCGTGCATCCCCGCCGCGCACGGCGGCCTCGGGCTCGACATGCCGACCTACATCGGCGTGATCCGCACCATCGCCCGGGGCTGCGCCAACACCGCGATGACCGTGCACATGCACTCCACCGTCATGCGCTTCATCGACGCCCTCGGCACCGAGGCGCAGAAGCGCCGCTACTTCGGCGAGGTCGTGCGGGAGGGCCGGCTCTTCGGGAGCTGGGGCAGCGAGCCCGCGGTGAGCCTCTCGCGCAGCTTCCTGATGGAGACGGTGGTCCGCCCGGACGGCGACGCCTACGTGGTGGACGGCGTGAAGCACTTCTGCACGATGGCCCTCGGCGCCTCGCACTACCTGGTCTGGTGCGCCCTCGAGGGCGGCACCGACATGAGCAAGGCCCTGCTGCAGGTGCTGGTGCCCGCGGACGCCGCCGGCATCGCCACCGACGGCAAGTGGAACACGCTCGGCATGCGCGCGACCTTCAGCCCCTCGGTCTCCTTCACCGGCGTGCGCGTGCCGAGGGACGCGGCCCTCGGCGATCCGGGCGCCGCCCTCCGGGTGGGCGCGGTGGAGGTGTTCGCGCTGGGCTACGCCGCGGTGTACCTCGGGATCGCGGAGGGCGCGCTCGCCTTCGCCATCGACTACGCCAAGAAGCGTATCGTGAAGCCCGAGAACATCCCGGTGGCCCATGACCCCGCGGTGCAGCGGCATATCGGCGAGCTCACCGCGCACCTCGACGGGGCCCTGCTCGTGCTGGCCGACACCGCCGAGCGCTGGGACGCGGGCGACCTGGTGCAGCGCGGCGTGCTCGGCAACACGGCCAAGTACCTCGCCACCGAGGTCGGCCTCGCGGTCACCTCCAAGGTGATCCAGGTGGTGGGCGGCCGCGGCGCCTACAAGGACTTCCCGGCCGAGCGGGCCTTCCGCGACCTGCGCACCTCGACCCTCATGCCGCCCACGGTGGACCGCATGCTCGAAGGCATCGGCAAGAACGCCCTCGGCATCGAGGCCGGGATGTTCAACGTAGTGCGCGGCACAGCCGAAGGCGAGCCGAGCGGATAGAGAGGAAGCCGGGTTGTCTCGCCTCCGCAGCGACGTAATCGGCAGCCTCCTGCGCCCGGACACCCTCAAGGCCGCGCGCGACCGGTGGGCCCGCGGCGAGCTCTCCGCCGCCGCGTTCAAGCAGGTGGAGGACCGCGCGGTGAACGACGCGGTGCTCCTCCAGGAGGAGGCCGGCCTCGACGTGGTCACCGACGGCGAACTGCGGCGCTACGCTTTCTTCGGCCACCTCATCGACGCGCTCGACGGCTTCGACAAGGTGGGCGGCTGGGCCATCCCCTTCCACAACGAGCAGGGCGAGCGGCTCGTCTTCAAGCGCCCGGTGGTCGTCGAGAAGCTCCGCCGGCGCCGCAGCATGTGCACCGAGGAGTTCGCCTACCTGCGCGCCCGCACCACCCGGCCGACCAAGGTCACCCTGATCAGCAGCCAGCAGGCCGCCGCCTACTACGATCCCGAGAAGTCCGCCGGCGCCTACCCGACCCGCGACGCCTACCTGGCCGACATCGTGGATCTCACCCGGCGGGAGGTCGAGGAGCTGATCGCGCTCGGCTGCACCTACATCCAGATCGACGCGCCCCAGTACGCGGCGCTGCTCGATCCCGAGCTCCGCGAGGGCTACCGCCGGCGCGGCAGCGATCCGGATCGCCTGATCGACGCGTGCATCGAGATGGACAACGCGGTGATCGGCACGCATCCGGGCGTCACCTTCGGCCTGCACATCTGCCGCGGCAACAACCAGTCCATGTTCTACGCCAGCGGCGGCTACGAGCCCATCGCGCGCGTCTTCACCCGGAGCCGCTTCCAGCGCTTCCTGCTCGAGTACGACGACGCGCGCTCCGGCGGCTTCGAGCCCCTGCGCGTGATGCCGGAGGACCGCACCGTCGTCCTCGGCCTGCTCACCACCAAGACCCCGCGCCTCGAGTCGGTGGCCGAGCTGCGCGCCCGCGTGGAGGAGGCCGCCCGCTATCTTCCGTTGGAGCGGCTGGCCCTCAGCCCCCAGTGCGGCTTCGCCTCGACGATGGAGGGCAACCGGATCTCGCCGGAGGAGCAGCGGGCCAAGCTCCACCGCGTGGCCGAGACCGCCCGATCCATCTGGACCGACCGATGACAAGGAGACGACTCATGAGAATCCTGGCTCTGCTCGCGCTCGCGCTGCTCGGCATGGCCCCGGCCGCCGCCTGGGCTCAAACCGTGAAGATGGGCGCGGTCGTCCCGCTCACCGGCCGCTACGGGGCGGGCGGCGCCCAGATCCGCGCGGGCTACGAGATCGCGGTGGAGCAGATCAACGCGGGCGGCGGCGTGACCGTCGGCTCCGCCAGGCTGCCGATCGAGCTGATCCTGCAGGACGACGAATCCGACGCCACCAAGACCGTGGCCCGGCTCGAGGGCCTGGCCGCCCAGGGCGTGACGGGCTACCTCGGCGGCTTCGGCTCCGACCTGCACGCGGCGGCCGCCTCGGTGGCCGAGAAGAACCGCGTGCCGTACCTGGGCGTGGCGTTCGCGCTGCAGAAGATCCACCAGCAGGGCTTCCGCTATCTCTTCTCGCCGTTCTGGAAATCACCCGACATCGGCCAGGCTACCCAGGGTCTTCTCGGCTTGATCCCGGCGGCGGAGCGGCCGAAGACGGTCGCGATCTTCCAGGAGAAGACCGACTGGGGCCGCGAGATGGCGGCGGCGTGGACGGAAGCGGGCAAGAGCGCGGGCTACCAGGTGGTGGTCACCGGCGAGTACGCGCCGGGCGCCAAGGACTTCTCCGACATCATCCTGAAGGCCCGGACCGCGAACGCGGACGCGGTGCTGGCGCTGCCCACCCCGCCCGACGGCATGACGATCGTGAAGCAGATGAAGGAGCTGGGCTACACCCCGAGGCTCTCGCTCTTCATCCGCGCCCCCGACGCGCAGATCTGGTCGCAGAACCTCGGCAAGGACGGCGACTTCATGGTGCTCGCGGCGGGCTGGCATCACGCGATGAAGGGTGCGGGCGTGAAGCAGCTGAACGACGCGCACCAGAAGAAGTTCGGCCGGCCCGCCGATCCGCTGGTGGGCCCCGCCTACGCGTGCGTGCAGATCCTGGCCGCGGCGGTGACGCGCGCGGGCGGGACCGATCGCGAGAAGGTCCGCGACGCGGTCGCGGCCACCAGCATGAACACGGTCATCGGCTCCGTGAAGTTCCGGCCGGACGGCACCGGCATCGTGCCCCAGGCGCTGCTGCAGTGGATCAACGGCAAGCAGGAGCTGGTGTGGCCGAAGGAGGCCGCGACCGCGTCGCTCGCCTTCCCCGCGCCGCCCTTCGACAAGCGCTAGGGTGCGGACGCTCGTCTTCCTGGAGGCGGGCCGGCTCGAGTGGCAGGAGGCGCCCGACCCGGCGCTCGAGACGGCGGACGACGCCCTCGTCCGGCCGCTGGCCGTCGCGGCCTGCGATCTCGACGTCGCGCTGCTGCGCGGCCTGACCCCGTTCCAGGGGCCGTTCCCGATCGGCCACGAGTTCGTGGGCGAGGTGGCCGCGGTGGGCTCCGCGGTCACCGGCTTCGCGCCGGGCGACCGCGTGATCGTGCCCTTCCAGATCGGCTGCGGGGCCTGCGCGTGCTGTCGCTCCGGCCGCACCGGGAGCTGCCAGACCGTGCCGCCGGTGTCGATGTACGGGTTCGAGCCGCTGGGCGGCCGCTGGGGCGGCGCGCTGGCCGACCTGGTGCGCGTGCCCTTCGCCGCCCACATGCTGGTTCGCCTGCCCGCCGGCTTCGATCCGGCCGCGGTGGCCAGCGTCAGCGACAACGTCGCGGACGGCTGGCGCGCGGTGGGCCCGCCGCTCGCGGAGTACCCGGGCGCGCGCGTGCTGGTGCTGGGCGGCATCGGCAGCGTCCCGCTCTACGCGGTGGCGTGCGCGCTGGCGGCGGGCGCCTCGCGGGTGGACTATGTCGACCCCAACCCGGAGCGCGCCAAGGTGGCGGCCGCCCTCGGGGCCGACGCGAGCGCCCGGCCGCCCGCCGCGCGCGAGACCTACCCGATCACGGTGGACGGCAGCAACGACCCGCGCGGGCTCCGGCGCGCGCTCCAGTCGCTCGAGCCCGAGGGCATCTGCACGAGCGTCAGCATCTACTTCGGCGGCGACGTCCCGCTGCCGCTGCTGGCGATGTACACGCGCGGCGTCCGCTTCGTCACCGGCCGGGTGAACTCGCGCGCGGCCCTGCCCCGCGTGCTGGAGCTGATCGCGCGCGGGGGGCTGCGCCCCGAGCGCGTCACCTCCGAGATCGTCCCGTGGGACCAGGCGGCGGAGGCGCTGGCCCAGCCGTCGCTGAAGCCGATCGTCGTCCGCGGCGCCTGAGCGCGCGTGGCGCTCCTGGAGGTCGAGCGGCTGTCCAAGGGCTTCGGCGGCGTCCTCGCGGTCAACGACGTCAGCTTTGCGATCGAGCCCGGCGAGCTGCTCGGCATCATGGGGCCGAACGGCTCCGGCAAGACCACGCTCTTCAACCTGATCGCGGGCGCCCTGCGGCCGGATCGCGGGCGCATCCGGCTCCAGGGCCGCGACGTGGCCGGGCTCCCCCCGCACCGGCTCTGCGCGCGCGGCGTGGCCCGCACCTTCCAGCTCGTCCGCCCCTTCGCCGGGCTCTCCGCGCTCGACAACGTGCGGGTCGGCTGC
>DATFGS010000094.1:0-3073 GCA_035249225.1 Candidatus Methylomirabilota bacterium
TCGGGGGCCAGCCCGCGGCGGGCCAGGAGCCGGAGCGCGCGCTCGTAGAAGGCGGGCACGCGGGCGGCCGGGCGGCTCCGCGGCAGCACGTGCCGGTGGCGCCGGAGCCACCAGAGCATCGCCACCACCGCGGCGAGGCCCGCGCCGGTCAGCACCTGGCGGCTCACCCGCCAGTCGCGCGGCCACGACAGCGCCACGCGCGCGTCGGCGGCCTGCCGGTGGACGGACGCGGCGAGCTGCACCTGGTCGCGCAGGCTCCAGTTGACCACGTAGCGATACCAGCGCATACGGGCCGCGTCGAAGTAGAGCGACACGCGCCCGGGCAGCTCCTCGGCCGCCGCCTCCCCGCGCGGCGAGGGATCGAAGGCCACCCAGCCGCGCCCGTCGAGGAAGACCTCGACCCACGCGTGGGCGTCGCTCAGGCGCACCATGAAGTAGCGGCCGTACGGGTTCCACTCGCCCTGCTGGAACCCGGCGGCCACCCGCGCGGGCACGCCCACGCTCCGCAGCATCACCGCCATCGCCGCCGCGAAGTACTCGCAGTTGCCCGAGCGGCGCACGAACAGGAACTCCTCGAGCGGCGCCAGCGCGGTCTGCCGCTTCAGCGCGAGCGTGTAGCGATAGTTCGTGCTGAGGTGCTCGCTGATGCGGCGGGCGGTGTCCTCGACGCCGGCGCTTCCCGCGGACACCTCGCGGGCCAGCGCCGCGATCTCGGGCGCCAGCGGCGGGAGCTGCAGGAACCGCGCGCGCTCGGCCGCGCTCAGCGTGAGCGACGCCCGGCGCGCACCCCCGACCGGCCGGCCGGGGCTGTCGATCTCGGACTCCACCACGTAGTGCAGGCGGGCGCCGGGGCTGGACGCGGTGAGGCCGTCCATGTCGTCCACCACCAGGGTGGGTGAGCGCATCTCGATCCGCACCGCGCGCGGAGCCGCGAAGACCGCGTCGCTGCCGATCGGCTCGAGGTAGATCTCCTGGCGTACCACCGGGCCGGTCCCGCGCGGCAGGCCGAGCCCGAAGTCGCCGCTGATCGTGCGGTGCAGGTAGCGCCGCGGCGCCGCCGCGCTCGACCACGTCCGGCCGTCGAAGTGGTCGAACGCCACCCCCCGCCAGCGCAGCCCGGGCAGGGAGGCCGGGTCGAGCCACTCGTCCGCGAGGTAGACGCGCATGACCACGCTGCGGTCGCTCTCGATCTCGCCGAAGCTGCCCAGGTCCACGCGGTCCGAGAACCCGGTCACCATGCGCCCGAGGGAGGCCCGCAGCGGCAGCGCGGCCTGGCCCACCCGCGGGATCACGAAGAAGAGGCCCGCCGCGAGCGAGAACGTGATGATCGCGGCCACCAGGCTCACCTGGGTGAGGGGCCCCCGGAAGAAGACGCGGCGCGCGGTGGTGGTCACGTCGCCGGGCCGGCCCGCCAGCTCCAGCTCGGTCACCACGTGGTTCAGGATCAGCATCCAGGTGCCGAGCAGGAAGAACGCGATGAACACGAACAGGAAGCTCAGGTTGAAGCTGATCGAGGCCGCCGCCACCAGCGTGAAGAAGGAGAGCAGCCCGGCGTCGCGCAGGTCCCGCAGGCCGCGGCGCGCGAAGAGCCGCAGCAGGATGAGGAACAGCAGCAGGTGCACCATGCCGTCGAGCAGCGAGTAGGCGAGGTAGAAGAGATCCACTCCGATGCCCACCGCGGCGGCGCCCACCAGGCTCCAGCCGAGCGACGGCCGCACCGCGCCGCGCTCGCGCGCCTGCTCGTGGCCCCAGCTCACCAGGATCGCGACCACGACGAGCGTGGCGCCCGCGGCCCCGATCAGGTTCGCGAGGTAGAGCGCGGCCACCCCGGTGCACACCATGAGGTAGGTGACGAGGCGGAGGGCGAGGAGGGCCGGCATGTCAGCCCAGCGCGATCCGGATCTCGCGCAGCGGGCGCGGGCCGCGGAGCGCCTCCGCGGGCGCGAGCGGCTCGGTGCGCGAAACCTCCGGGTCGTAGAGCGCGAGCGCGGTGAGCATCCGCCGCAGGTGCGCGCGCCCGTGGCCGAGCGGCACCGCGCAGTCCCGGCCGGCCAGCTCCACCCCCGCCCCCGCGCGGATCAGCGCCACGGCCAGCGAGGCCGCCTCCGAGAGCCCTTGCTCGAGCGCTTCCGCGCCGCGAACGCCCCGCCCCACCAGCACGATCCGCGTGTTCTGGCTCGTGTCGGCCTCGAGCTCGCGTACCAGGAGCGCCTCCGCCTTGGCGCTGCTGCGCCAGTGGATGAAGCGCGGGTCGTCGCCCGACCGGTAGCCGCGGAGATTGTAGAGATCGTTGCCGCGGCCACGCCGGCGCGCGGCCGCGTCGCCGCTCTCGCCGAGCCGGCGCAGCGACTCGGCGGACATCGGCCGCACCGCCGGGAACACGATCACCTCGTCGGTGAGCGCGGGCCGTCCCGCCTTCACGAAGAGCCCGAAGGGAAAGCGCGTGGTCATGCGCACCCCGGTGAGCCGGTGGCGGCCCCGGCGCGGCAGCGTCTCCTCCCAGGTGGCGAGGCGCTCGAGCCCCGCCTCGATCCGGCGCACGTAGATGAAGCGCGACGCGGACTGGAGCGCGCGCGCCTCGGGCGCGAGCAGCTCCACCGTGACCGAGTACGAGGTGAACCAGCGTTTGCGGTTGGCGATGCTGGCTCCGAGCAGCGCGGGCTGGCCCGCGTAGACCTCGTCCGGCGCGACCCCGGTCAGGTCGAGGCCCCGCATGCTCTGCTCGGAGAGGATGCCGGAGACCACGATGAGAGCCAGCAGGGCCGAGACCAGCAGGTAGAGCAGGTTGTTGCCGGTGTTGATGGCGGCCACGCCCAGCGCCACCGCGACGAGGAGGCACCACCAGCCGTCGCGGGTCGGCTTGATGGTCCGGCGCGGGTGGAACAGCCGCCAGAGCGCGGCCCGGACCAGCGTCACCGGCTACCTCGGAACGGGA
This sequence comes from Candidatus Methylomirabilota bacterium, assembly GCA_035249225.1. Lineage (GTDB taxonomy): Bacteria > Methylomirabilota > Methylomirabilia > Rokubacteriales > CSP1-6 > CAMLFJ01. Next base: position 2,936 of record DATFGS010000094.1, read on the forward strand.
ACGTCCTGCAGGATGGCGGTGACGGCGGCCTCGCCGTCCATGCCGCCCGCCGCGGACCCCGCGACCGAGCCCCTGACGATCACGCGGTGGGCGAGCGCCGGCACCGCCAGGTGCTTGACGTCGTCGGGCAGCAGGTAG
>DATFGS010000095.1:0-9343 GCA_035249225.1 Candidatus Methylomirabilota bacterium
CGCCGCCTCCACCGCCGGGTCCGGGATGGGCACCGCCGAGAGCAGGGCCTTGGTATAGGGGTGCTGGGGGTCCTCGTAGAGCGACTTCCGGTCGGTGATCTCCACGATCTTGCCCAGATACATCACGGCCACCCGGTCGGAAATGTGGCGCACCACCGAGAGGTCGTGGGCCACGAAGAGGTACGTCAGGCCGAACTCGGACTGCAGCTCCTCCAGCAGGTTGATGATCTGGGCCTGGATCGAGACGTCGAGGGCCGAGACCGGCTCGTCGCAGATGATCAGGCTCGGCTCCATGGCCAGCGCCCGGGCGATGCCGACGCGCTGGCGCTGCCCGCCCGACAGCTCGTGCGGATACCGCCGGGCCATGGTGGGCAGCAGGCCCGCGTGACGGAGCAGCTCGTGGACCCGGGCGGCCCGGGCCGCCCGGTCCGGCACGATGCCGTGGACCGCGAGCGGCTCCGCGATGATCTGCCCGACCGTCATGCGCGGGTTCAGAGAGCTGTAGGGGTCCTGGAAGATGACCTGCATCCGCCGGCGCATGCCGCGCAGCTCGGCGTCCGAGAGCCTGGCCATGTCCCGGCCCTCGAAGATCACCTCGCCGCTCGTGGGCACCTCGAGGCGGAGGATGGCGCGGCCGGTGGTGGTCTTGCCGCACCCCGACTCACCCACCAGCCCCAGCGTCTCTCCCCGACGGATCGAGAAGCTCACGCCGTCGACCGCCTTCACGGTGGCGGCGCGGCCGCCGAAGAGACCGCCGCCGATCTGGAAGTGCTTCACCAGGTTCCTGACTTCCAGAATTACTTCGTCGTTGATCGCTTCGATTTTCTTATTTGCTTCTTCGCCCCTCGGGCTCATCGCGCGGGCTGGCTAACGCCCGACCACTTCGGCGGGGGCGAGGTTCGGGAGGTCGGGGGCGAGCCAGCAGGCGGAGAGGTGATCGGTGGTGAGCTCGGCGAGCGGAGGGACCTCGGCGCGGCAGCGGTCCACCACGTAGGCGCAGCGGGGCGCGAAGGAGCAGCCCGCGGGCAGGCGCGAGAGGTCGGGGGGCTGGCCGGGAATCGGCTGCAGCTTGGCCCGCCGCGGCTCGTCCAGCCGCGGCACCGAGCGGAGCAGCCCGAGCGTGTAGGGATGCCGCGGGTTGGCGTAGAGCTCCCGCGCGCTCGCGCGCTCCACGATCTTGCCCGCGTACATGACGTTCACCCGGTCCGCGTAGCGCGCGACCACGCCCAGGTTGTGCGTGATCATCAGGATCGCGACGCCCAGTCGCCTCGAGAGGCTCTTCATCAGCTCGAGGATCTGGGCCTGGATCGTCACGTCGAGCGCGGTGGTGGGCTCGTCGGCCAGGATGAGCGCCGGATCGCAGGCCAGCGCCATCGCGATCATGATGCGCTGCCGCATGCCCCCGCTGAACTGGTGCGGAAACTGGCGGAGCCGCCGCGCGCCGTCGGTGATGCCCACCAGCGAGAGCAGCTCGATCGCCCGGGCGTGCGCCTGCGCCTTCGTCATGCCCAGGTGGATCTCGAGGGGCTCGGTGAGCTGGCGTCCGACGGTGAGCACCGGGTTCAGGGAGGTCATGGGCTCCTGGAAGATCATACCGATCTCCCGCCCGCGGACCTTGCGCATCTCCTCTTCCGGCAGGTCCAGGAGGTTGCGCCCCTTGAAGAGGATCTCGCCGGCCACGATCCGCCCGGCGGGCGCCGACACGAGCCGCATCACCGAGAGCGCGCTCACCGACTTGCCGCAGCCCGACTCGCCCACGAGGGCCACCGTCTCGCCCTTGCGGACGTTCCACGACACGCCGTCCACCGCGCGGACCACGCCCGCCTTGGTGTGAAACTGGGTGCGGAGACCCCGGACGTCGAGGAGGACCTCCATATCAGGCGGCGAGTCTACCATACCGCCCGGACGGCCCGGTCAGCGGGAGCGCAGCGGGACCCGCTCCTCGACTCCCGGCAGGGCGGTGCGGAAGGTGTCGCAGTCCTGCATCCGGCCCGACTCGAGGCCGCGCCGGAACCAGCCCGCGCGCTGGCGCGCCGAGCCGTGCGTCCAGGTCTCGGGCGTGACGCGGCCACCGGCCTGCTTCTGGATGCGGTCGTCTCCCACCGCCGAGGCGGCTCCCAGGGCCTCCTCGACGTCGCCCTCCTCCAGCAGCCGCCGCTCGTTCGTGGAGTGGGCCCAGACCCCGGCCAGGCAGTCGGCCTGCAGCTCGAGCCGCACCGACAGCGCGTTGGCGCGATCGGGGCGGGCCTGCTGCTCGCGAACCCGCTCGGTGAGGCCGAGCAGGTGCTGGACGTGGTGGCCGATCTCGTGCGCCAGCACGTAGGCCTGGGCGAAGTCGCCCGGGGCCCCGAACCGGTTCTTCAGGTCGTTGTAGAAGCCGAGGTCGATGTAGACCTTCCGGTCCTCGGGGCAGTAGAACGGCCCGGCCGCCGCGTCGGCGGCGCCGCAGCCGGAGCGGACCGCGTCGGTGAAGAGCACGAGCTTGGCCCGCTCGTACTCGTGGCCGAGGCGGGTGAACTCGCGGGCCCACGTGTTCTGCACGTCGTCGAGCACGAACGACATGAAGTCCGCGGCCTGCTCCTCGGCGGGCGAGCCCTTGCGCGCCGGGCCCGTCGGCGCCCCGCCGCCCGGCGCGGGCGTGAGCTCGCCGCCGCCGTCGAGGAGCGCGAAGAAGTTCTGGCCGAAGACGAGGCTCAGCACCAGCAGGATCACCGCGCCGCCCAGCCCGATGCCGCCCCCCACGCGCAAGCCGCCGCGCCCGGGCGACTCCCCGCGCCGGTCCTCGATGTCGTCGCTGCGGTCGCCGCGCGTCCAGCGCATGACCCTAGGCCCGTGCCGGGGCGCAAGATCCCACGCCCAGCTCGGCCACCACCTCGCGGATGGCCTGGAGCGCCCCGCGCATCTCGGCGTCCCCGAGCGCGCCGATGCAGCCGACGCGGAAGCTGTCGGCGACCGTGAGCTTGCCCGGATAGATCACGTAGCCGCGCTGGGCGAGCCGGTCGTAGAAGGTCTCGAAGTGGAACTTCGGATCGGCGGGCATGCGCACCGTGACGATGATCGGCGCCTGGGCGAGGTCGGGCAGCAGCGTCTCGAAGCCCATGCCCCGCAGACCGTTCACCAGCAGCGCGCAGTTGCGGCGGTAGCGCGAGCCCCGGCCGGCCACGCCGCCCTCGGCCGCGTGCTGGTCGAGCGCGCGGTCGAGCGCGGCGAGGACGTGGGTGGGCGGCGTGAAGCGCCACTGCCCGTTCTTCTCCATCGCGACCCACTGGTCGTGCAGGTCGAGGCTCAGCGACGGCGCCTGGCCGCGCGCCGCCTCGAGCGCCTCGCGCCGGATGATCGCGAAGCCGATCCCCGGGACGCCCTCGAGGCACTTGTTGGACGAGGCCACCAGGGCGTCGAAGGGCACGCGCCGGGCGTCGAGCGGGATGGCGCCGAAGGCGCTCATCGCGTCGACGAGCAGGCGGCGGCGGTGCCGCGCGGTCACCGCCGCGATCTCCTCGACCGGGTTCAGGACGCCGGAGGTGGTCTCGCAGTGCACCACCACCACGTGCGTGATCTCGGGATCACGCGCCAGCGCCGCGTCGAGGGCCGCGGGATCGGCCGGCCGGTCCTCCGCCGTCTCCTGGACCACGCACGCCCGGCGGTAGTACTCGCACATGCGGACCATGCGCCGCCCGTAGGCCCCGTTGACCAGCACCAGGAGCTTGCCGGCGGGCGGCACCAGCGTGCCGATCATGGCCTCGACAACGAAGGTCCCGCTCCCCTGCAGCGGCACGCAGACGTGGCTGCCGTCGCCGTGCACCAGCTCGGTCAGCCGCCGGCGCACCCGCGCGTTCATCGCGATGAAGGCGCCGTCGCGCGAGCCCCAGTCGCGCAGCATGGCTTCCTTGGTGGCGCGCGTGGTGGTGAGGGGGCCCGGGGTCAGCAGGAACGGGTCGCGCGGCGTGGCGTCCATGACCATCCGTCCTTTCCGTTCAGCTCCTCACGCGCAGGGCGCGGGGATCGTACGGCGCGGCCAGGCTCGCCCGCGCCGGGATCCGGTCTCCCGCCACGTCGAGCGCGAACCGGCCGCCCGCAACGTAGGCTGCATCTACCCCACCGGGATCCCGCACGTAGCCCATGGCCACCGCGCGGCCGAGGGTGTGCCCGAACCCCGCCGAGGTCACCGTCCCGACCACGCGCCCGTCGCGCAGGATCGGCTCGTCGCCCCACGGCAGCGCGGCCTCGTCCTCCAGCACGAAGGTCACCAGCCGCTTGGTGAGCGTCCGCTGCCGCTGCTCGAGCAGCGCCTCGCGGCCGAGGAAGGCCACCGGCTTGTCGAGCCGCACCGCGAAGCCCAGCCCCGCCTCCCAGGGCGTGTCGTCGATGGTGACCTCCCGCCCCCATGCCCGGTACGCCTTCTCCATGCGGAGGGAGTCGAGCGCGTAGTAGCCGGCGTCCCGCAGCCCGACCTCCCCGCCCGCCGCCGCCAGCTCATCGTACACGAGACCGGCCTGCTCCACCGGCACGTAGAGCTCCCAGCCCAGCTCGCCCACGTAGGTCACGCGGGAGGCGCGCACGGTGGCCTGGCCGACCGCGATCTCGCGCGAGGTCAGGAACGGGAACGCGGCGGGGCCGAGATCGGCGTCGCTCACGCGCGCGAGCAGCTCGCGCGAGCGCGGACCCATCAGGCCGAGGACCGCGTAGGCGCCGGTGACGTCGGTCACGGTGGCGCGCGCGCCCGCGGGCAGGTGGCGCCGGATCCAGTCGAGATCGCGGGGGCCCTGCGCGGAGCCGGTCACGATCAGGTACGCGTCATCGGCGAGGCGCGTGACGGTGAGATCGCTCTCGAAACCGCCGCGCTCGTTGAGCATCGCGGTGTAGACCACGCGGCCGGGCGGCACCGCCACGTCGTTGGCGCAGAGGCGCTGCAGCACCGCCTCCGCGTCCGCGCCCTCGAGCCGGAGCTTGGCGAACGAGGTCTGGTCGAAGACCGCCACCGCCTCCCGGGCCGCGCGGTGCTCGGCCGCCGAGTACGGGAACCAGTTCTGGCGGCCGAAGGAGTAGACCGCCACCGGCTCGACGCCCTCGGGCGCGAACCAGTTGGGGCGCTCCCAGCCCATCTTGGCCCCGAAGCAGGCGCGGCGCTCCCGCAGCCGCTCGTGCAGCGGCGAGCGCCGCAGCCCGCGCCCGCTCGTGAGCTCCCGGTTCGGGAACGCGATGTTGTAGTGCACGCCCACGATCTCGCTCACCCGCTCGCGCAGGAAGCGCCGGTTGCCGTGGAGCGGCGCGAAGCGCCGGACGTCGGCCGGCCAGAGATCCATCGGCGCGCGGTCCTCGACGATCCACTCGGCCAGCGCCTTCCCCGCCCCGCCCGCGGCGGCGATCCCGCCCGAGCAGAAGCCGGCGCCCACGTAGTAGCGCCGCACCTCGGGGGCCTCGCCCAGGATGAAGTAGTTGTCGGGCGTGAAGGACTCCGGGCCGTTCATGAACGTGCGCACCTCCGCGGTCTCGAGCGCGGGCAGCCGCACCAGGGCGTTGCGCATCAGGATGTCGAACTTGTCCCAGTCCTCCTTCAGCGTGCCGAACGCGAAGCCCTCCGGGATGCCGGCGGCGCCCCACGGCTTGGCCCACGGGTCGAACCCGCCCATGAGGATCCCGCCCACCTCCTCCTTCACGTAGATGTGGCCGTCCGGATCGCGCAGCACCGGCAGGTCCGGCTTCACGCCCGCGATCGGCTGGGTGACGATGTACATGTGCTCGCACGCGTGCAGCGGGATCGTCACGCCGCTCATGCGCCCGAGCTCGCGCGCCCACATGCCCGCGCAGTTGACCAGGATCTCGGTCGCGATGGGGCCCGCGGAGGTCTCGACCCCCGTGACCGCGCCGTCGACGACATCGACCCCGGTGACCTTGACGCCTTCCATCAGGCGCGCCCCGCCCGCCCGCGCCCCGCGCGCGAGCGCCTGGGTGATGTCGGCCGGGTTGGCCTTGCCGTCGCCGGGAATCCACACCGCGCCGACCAGGTCGTCGGTCCGCATCAGCGGGTAGCGGGCCGCCGCCTCGTCCAGGCCGATCACGTGGGCCTCGACGCCGTAGGCGTTGGCCATCGCGGCGTTGCGCTTGAGCTGGACCATGCGCTCCGCGGTGCGGGCCACGCTCAGGCTGCCGCAGCGCTTCCACCCGGTGGACTGGCCCGTCTCCGCCTCGAGACGGCTATAAAGGTCGGCGCTGTAGCGGATCAGCCGGGTGAAGTTGCTGGACGAGCGGAGCTGGCCGACCAGGCCCGCGGCGTGCCAGGTGGTCCCGCAGGAGAGGCTCCCCTGCTCGAGCAGCACCACGTCTTGCCACCCCAGCTGGGTCAAATGGTAGGCGACGCTCACCCCGACGATGCCGCCGCCGACGATGACGGCCCGCGCGTGATCTGGCACGGAGTTACGAGACTTGGTTCAGGGCCAGGTCGAAGATGTCGAAGTTCCGGAGTCGCCGGTCGCCGGGGACGCCCTTGGTCGGCCGGCTCAGGAGCAGGGGCACGGTCTGCTCGCTGATGCCGCCGTGGGAGCGGAGCGGGGCGTCGAGGCCCGAGAGGTCGTGGCGGGCCAGGCTGGTGCCGAGCACCACGTGGCGCTCGGACACCGCGACCAGGTCGCCCACGCGGTCGGGCGGCAGCTCGAACCGGCGGCAGGCCGCGACCCGGTCGAGCACGACCTCCATCCCCGCGAGCCCGGCGAGGCGGCGGCGGAGATCCTCGGTGGCCGCGCCCTCGGGCAGGTAGACGGTCGCGAAGGAGCCGAGCGCCCCGTGGTGCACGACGTAGGGGTCGGTGATCGGCAGGATCACCCGCGCGCGCCCCGCGCCCACCCACTGGTCCAGGTGGTCCTGGAGATAGATGACCCGCGGGCGGTCCTCCGCGTCGGTCTTGGCGTTCATGCCGTGGTCGGCGGTGATCGCGAGGGTGGCGCCGAGACCGGCCAGCTTCGCGTAGTAGCCGTCCATCATGCCGTAGAACTCGTTGGCGTCCGCCGAGCCCGGCGGGTGCTTGTGCTGCACGTAGTCGGTGGTGGAGAGGTACATGATGTCGGGCCGCATCGACTCCATCAGCTTGACGCCGGCCGCGAACACGAACTCGGAGAGATCGGCGCTGTACACCGAGGGCAGCGGCAGCCCCACCAGCTCGAGCCCGTCGGCCACGCCGTGCTCGGCCAGGGTGGTCTCGTTGGCCTTCTCGGCCGAGAAGCAGACGCCGCGCATCTCGTGGCCCAGCAGCCGCCGCAGCTTGTCCTTCGCGGTCACCACCGCCAGGCGCGCGCCTTCCCGGGCGAACGCGGCCAGGATGGTCCCGCAGCGCAGGTAGCGGGGGTCGTTCATCATGACCTCCGCGTTGGCCTCGCGGTCGAAGAAGTAGTTGCCGCAGATCCCGTGCGTCGAGGGCGGCACGCCGGTCACGATGGACAGGTTGTTGGGGTTGGTGAAGCTCGGCACCACGCAGTCGGCCAGGCGATCCGTCCCGCCGGGCAGCGCCTCGGCCAGGTAGGGCATCGCGCCCGCCGCGATGGCGCGCCGGATGTAGTCCGGCTCGCTGCCGTCCACGCACACCACGACCAGGGGGCGGTCGGGCCAGGCGTACCGCCGGCCGTTCACCGTGAGGGGCTCGCGAGTCGTCATGGCCAGCTCCTGCAGGGGGCGTGAGGGAGATGCTCCCGGGCGGCGGGGCGCAGCTCGGAGTAGAGACGGCAGACCGCCTCCGCCACGCACGGCCAGCGATGCTCGGCGGCCCAGCGGGTCGCCTGCTGGCCGAGCCGACGGCCCTCCGCGCTGCCGAGCAAGGGCGTGATGGCGGCGGCCAGCGCGGCCGGATCGCCCTCCGGGACGAGGCGGCCGGTCACCCCGTCCTGCACCGTGGTGGTCAGCCCGCCGACGCGCGAGGCCACCACGGGGCTTCCGCAGGCCATGGCCTCGAGCGCCACCATGCCGAAGGACTCGTAGTGGGACGGCATCACAGTGACGTCGGCGGCGGCGTAGAAGAGTCGGAGCCGCCGCTGCGGCTGCGCGCGCAGGAAGCGCACGCGCCGCTCGAGGCCCAGCGCCTTCACCTGCGCCCGCAGCGCGGCGCCGTGCCCGTCGTCGGGCTCGTCGTGCTCGCCCCCGACCACCAGGAGATCGGCGGGCTCGGGGATCGCGACCATGGCCTCCAGCAGCGTGTCGAGGCCCTTGATCGGCGTGAGCCGTCCCACGTAGAGCAGCAGCGGATCCGGGGGCAGCTCGAGGAGATCGCGGGCCTTGGCGGGGTCCATCGGCTGGAACAGCTCGGTGTCCACGCCGCACGGGATCACCGCGACCCGCTCGCTGCGCGCGCCGTAGTACCAGACGAGGTGCGCCCGCTCCACCACGTTGGCGGCCACGATGCGGTCGGCCTCCGCCACGATCCGGGTCTCCTCGTCGATGCGGAGCGCCGGCTCCAGCTCGCCGGGGGTCTCGGCCACCTCGTTCTTGAGGCGGCCGAGCGTGTGGAACATGTGCACGAGGGGCGCGCCCCAGCGCTCCCGCAGCCGCAGGCCCGCCACGCCGGAGAGCCAGTAGTGGGAGTGAATCAGGTCGTAGCGAATCCCCTGCTCCTGGGCGAACGCCTCCGCTCCCGCCGCGAACTCGTCGAGATGGGCGTGGAGCGCCTCCCGCGGCATCGGCGCCTCCGGCCCCGCGGGCAGGTGGATCACGCGGGCGCCCGGGCCCAGCTCGACGATGCGGGGAATCGAGGCGTTCTGCGAGCGCGTGAAGACGTCCACGCGCACGCCCATGAGGCCCAGCTCGCGCGCGGTCTGCCGCACGTAGACGTTCATGCCGCCGGTCTGCTTGCCGCCGAGGGCGGCGAGCGGGCAGGTGTGCACCGAGAGGATCGCGACGGAGAGGTTCACCGGCCGGTGATCCGCCCAGAAATACGAATATTGAAGACGTCCTCCGGCACCGGGCCGAAGCCGTACTTGTAGGGCTCCTCGCCGCGGAGGAAGTCGAAGGTGGGAATGCCGCGGTCGATGGCGTCCTGGATGAGGTGCGCGAGCAGCACGATGCCCGGGGCCAGCTGGGCGCGCGCCGGGTCGAAGCCCGAGTTGTAGAGGCCGACGCTCCCCGCGTATTCGAGGCAGATGAACGCGGCCACCGCCGCGCCCTCGTGCTCGAGGAACCAGAGCCGCGCCCAGCCCTTGGCGGCCACGGTGGCGGTGACGGAGCGGAAGAAGCGCTCCATGCGCTCGTCCATGAAGCGCGCCTTGTCGACCTTGGAGAGGCGGTGGAGCGTGAGGAAGCGCGTCATCGCCTCGTCCCACCCCGCCGGCTCCGCGTGCGCGCGCGCCGTCGCGCCGGGCAGCTC
>DATFGS010000096.1:0-2876 GCA_035249225.1 Candidatus Methylomirabilota bacterium
GATGGACGAGCCGGTCGCGAAGGCGTCCGGGAACTCCACGAAGCCGAACTCCGCCGTCGCCCACAGGGTGAGATCCGCGGCGAGCCGCGAGCAGTGCATGCCGAGGATCGCGGCGTGGGACAGGAACTCCACCACGAAGTCGCGATCCGCCACCGCGTCCATGCTGTTGGAGCTGGGCGCGCTGAACCCGAGGTCGCGCGCGAGCGCCTCGCGGTCGATCGCAAAGGCGGCGCCCGCGAGCGCGGCGGCGCCCAGCGGCATCACGTTGACGCGCGCGCGCCCGTCGCGGAAGCGCCCGCGGTCGCGCTCGAGCATGAACACGTAGGCGAGCAGGTGGTGGGCCAGCAGCACCGGCTGGGCGCGCTGCAGGTGCGTGTAGCCGGGCATCGGCGCCTCGCCGTGCCGCTCGGCCTGGGCGACGAGCGCGCGCTCGACCTCGACCAGGCCCGCGTCCACGTGATCGAGGACTTCTCTGAGATACAGACGTTCATCCAGCGCGATCTGGTCGTTGCGGGAGCGGCCGGTGTGGAGCTTGCCGCCCACCGGGCCGGCCAGCTCGACGAGGCGCCGCTCCACGTTCATGTGGATGTCCTCGAGCTCGCGCCGGAAGGGGAAGGTGCCGCCTTCGAGCTCGCGGCGGACCCCGTCGAGGCCCGCGAGCAGGCTGTCCAGCTCGGCCTCCGTGATCAGCTTGGCCCGCGCCAGCGCGCGCGCCCACGCGGCGCTGCCGGTCAGGTCATGGGGCCAGAGCCGCCGATCGAAGGAGAGCGACGCGGTGAACGCTTCCGCGGTCGGATCGGCCCCTTCGGCGAAGCGCCCGGACCAGGCCTTGCCCGGGGGCGTGCCGCCGGCGGTCACGAGGCGTCCGCGCGGCCGGCGGCCGCGACGGGGGCGGGCGGCACGCGCAGGAGCGCGGCGATCTCGGACATGATGCGACGGGTGACCTCGTCCCGCTCGGTCCGCGCGATGGCTCCGCGGCGCGCGCGGCCGAAGTGGATCGGCTCCCCGAACCGGACCGCGAGCGGCCGGCGCCGCGGCAGGTAGAAGCGCCGCCCGCGGAGGGCCTCGTAGGTGCCCTCGATGGCGGCGGGCACCACCGGCACGCCCGCGCGGAGCGCGACCATCGCCGCGCCGGGACGCCCGCACACGAGCCGGCCTTCCTGGCTGAACGGCCCCTCCGGGAAGATGCCGACCACGCGGCCGGCGTCCAGCACCTGCAGCACGCGCTTGATCGCGCCGGGATCGGGCCGCTCGAGCGCCACCGGGATGGAGCCGATGCGCCGGTGGAAGGGCGGGTGCAGCGGGGTTGCCCGGAACACGCGTGGCATGACGAGGAACGCGATGGGCCGCGGCACCGCGACGCCCAGCACCACGCCGTCCAGGTAGTTGTGGTGGTTCGAGGCCAGGATGAACGGCCCGGTCACCGGCAGCCGCTCCACCCCCTCGACCCGCAGATCGAAGAGCCCGTGCAGCAGCACCCCGGCCACGCCGCGGAACACGCGGTACACCGGCGGAAACACCTCGGCCGGCCCCCGGCGCGCCGCCACCGACGCGGTCGCCCGCATCACCGACATGGTAGAAGAGTCCTCGCCCGAGCCCATAACTCGCTCGTTTATAGCACCCACCCCCGACCCAGACAACCGACAGGGATCGGCCCGCGACGACCGGATGTGAGAGGTGGCGACGCGTCGCCACGGGGAGCGTGGGCAGGGCCGGGGCGGGCCCCCGGGAAGCTGCTGGATGGAGGAGAGGACTAGCGCGCCGCGCGCGCCAGCCGGTACCGCGCGACCGCCGCGTTGTGATCCGCGAGATTGCTGGAGAACGTGTGGAACCGCTCGTCGAGCGACACGAAGTAGAGGTAGTTCACGCGCGCCGGCCGGACCGCCGCCGCGATCGCCGCGCGGCCCGGGCTCGCGATGGGGCCGGGCGGGAGGCCCTGGCGCCGGTACGTGTTGTACGGCGAATCCACCTGGAGATCCTCGCGAGTGAGCCGCTTGCGGTCCTTGCCCACCGCGTACTGCACCGTGGGATCGGCCTGCAGCGGCATGTCGCGCCGGATGCGGTTCCAGAAGACCGCGGAGATCAGCGGCATCTCGCTCGACTCCACCGCTTCCTTCTCGATGATGGAGGCGAGCGTCAGCACCTGGTGCAGGCTCACCTCGCGGGCGCGCGCCTCCGCCAGGAGCTCGGGCGAGATCTTCTCGCGCATGCGCGCCACCATCCGGGCCAGGATCTCCTCGGGGGTCATGCCCTTCACGAACTGGTAGGTGTCCGGGAAGAGGTAGCCCTCGACCGAGTCGGCCTGGACGTCCAGGTTCTTCAGGAAGACGGGGTCCTTGCCGACCCGGAGGACGTCCTCGGCCGGGACGAGGCGCTCGACCTGGAGCAGGCGCGCCAGCTCGCCCAGGGTGCTGCCCTCGGGGAAGACCAGCATGTGCTGCAGCACCTGGCCCCCCGCGATCTGCTCGAGGACCCGCACCGTGTTCGAGCCCGCGGGGACCTGGTACTCCCCGGCCTTGAGGCTGCGGAAGCTGCCGCGGGCCAGGGCCAGGAGAACGAAGCCGACCCGGCTGCGGATGACCCCCGCTTCGTCCAGGATCTCGGCCACTTCGATGACGCCCTTGTGGGCCGGCAGCTCGACGACCCGGGGGGAGGTGCGGAGGCCCGCCGGGACGCTCAGGATCCACCAGCCTTCCAGCAGCAGGGCCAGGAGGGCCACGACCAGCGTGAAGCCCACCACGGCCCGCCAGGTCGGCCCGGGGCGTCCGGGGCCAACCCCCCATGTCGGAAGGGATCGGGGACGTTCCATCATGGTGAGCCTTCATTCTGGCCGGACTGGGATTCTCAGTCAAACCGGGGGGGTGGGGAAGGCTGGC
>DATFGS010000097.1:0-4157 GCA_035249225.1 Candidatus Methylomirabilota bacterium
ACGGCTACACCGTGATCGACACCGGCGATCCCTTCGAGGCGCGCCGCATCGCCGAGGCGCAGCCGATTCACCTGCTGCTCACCGACGTGGTGATGCCGATCATGAACGGCCTCGAGCTGGCCAAGCGCGTCGAGGCCTGCAGCCCGTCGACCAAGGTCGTGCTCATGTCGGGCTACGCGACCGCGGCGGTCAAGGGCGCGGGACGGCCGCTGATCTCGAAGCCCTTCCAGACCGCCGACCTGGTGAGCACGATCCGGCAGATGCTCGACTCGAAGTCCGCGTTCCGTCGGCCCACCCCGCCGCCGCCCGCGCCCAAGCCGGGCTTCGGACCGATCTGATGCGCCTGGCCCTCGCCCTGGGGGCGCTCCTGCTCGCGGCGGGACCCGCCGCGGCGGCGCCCGCGGCCCCCGCGTTCAGCGTCACCCTCCTCGACGGCTCCGGCCATTTCGACTCGCGGGCGCAGCTGGGCAAGCAGGTGCTGGTCGTGCGCTTCCAGGCCTCGTGGTGCAAGGTGTGCAACGAGGAGGCGACGATGTTCGAGCGGGTCTACAAGAAGTACCGGGCGAGCGGGGTCGAGCTGGTGAGCGTGCAGGTCCAGGACACCGAAGCCGACGCGCGCCACTTCCTGGAGGCCAACAAGGCGAGCTACCCGGCCGGGCTCGATCCGCGCCTGAAGGTCGCCAACCGCTTCGGCTTCCGGGGCACGCCCTATACGGTGGTCATCAACAAGCGCGGCGAGATGGTCGCGCGCCTCCACGGACGGACCGACGAGGCGCGCCTCGCGAAGATCCTCGATCCCCTCGTCAAGCGGCCGGCCGACCTCAAGGCCCCCGCGCCGAAAGCGCCCGCCCGCGGCAAGTAGCGCCGCGGCGGCTAGAAGGGGCGCCGCCCCGCGTCCAGGCCCCGCACGATCATCACGAGCACCACCGTATGGATCGCCACGCCCACCCAGTCGTGGGCGGCGAGGACGATCAGCCCGTCGAGCGCGTAGGCCGCGGCACCGACCACGAAGGCCGCGAGCCGCCCGCGGTGGGCGAGAACGCCCAGGAGCATGAACGCGGCGACGAACGGCACGGCCACCCAGAGGGCGGGAGCCACGCCGGCCAGCCACCGCGTGAGCCCGAGCCCGATGATCGCGCCGGGGTCATGTGAGGCGAGCGAGAGTGCGGCGTCCAGCACCACGAGCGCGGCCACCAGGTAGAGCGCGGCCGCGCCGAGGCGGAGCGCGTGGGCGCGCGATTCGCCAGGAACGGCCCGGCTCCGCCCCCGCGCGGTCGGAGCGCTCCGCGAGGACGCGGTCAGACGCGCGGCGGGCACCGGCCCGAACCCGCCCCGGCGCGGCCGAAACGCCGGCCGCGGGGGCGGCCGGCGGAAGGGACTTCCGGTCGGGTCCATGTCGCTCCTCCGTCACCATCGGTGTCAGACGTGTCCGAATCCGCACCGAAGCGGCCCCTGGACGAGGCCAGGGAGCTAGAGGAGCAAGCGGTGTGCCAGGGCCGGTCCGTGAAGCGTGCTCATTCTCATGATGTCGTCGTCCTCCGTCGCCGCGTCTCGTAGTGCACGAGCGCGGCGCCGCCCCGCACCGTCGCGTCCTTGTCGAGGGTCAGGATCTCCAGGCGGGTGGCCGCGAGGGCCTCGGCGAAGGCGTAGCCCGCGAGCGCCGCGCGCACCCGCGCCTCGAGAGGTCGGAGCGACTTGGCCACGCTCCCCGCCAGCAGCACCCGCTCCGGGTTGAGCCCGTTCACGATGATGGCCAGCCCCGCTCCGAGGGCGGCGCAGACCTCCTCCACGCACGCGTCCGCCGCCAGGTCGCCGTCGGCCGCGAGGCGGAAGACCTCGGCCGCGCTCACCGGGCGGCCGAGCCGCTCCCCCGCACGCAGCGCGATGTCGGTGCCCGACACGTAGGCCTTCAGACACCCGCGCCCGCCGCAGATGCAGGGCGGCCCGTCGAAGTCGATCGGCACGTGGCCGAGCTCGCCGCCGAATCCGGCGTGCCCGCGGTGCAGGCGCCCGTCGACGATGATGCCGCCACCGACCCCGGTGCCGAGCGCCAGCATGACGAGCGACCGCGCCCCGCGCCCGGCGCCCCAGGTCCACTCGCCGAGCGCGAGCGCGTTGACGTCATTGTCCACGAACACGGGCACGCCCAGCCGGTCGCGCAGCATCGCGCCGAGCGGAGCCCGGGCGAGCTCGGGCGCGTAGTGGATGTCCACGCCCACCGCGCCGCGCTCGGCATCGATGATGCCCGGCACCCCCAGGCCGACGCCGGTGACCGTGACGCCCCGGACCCGCGCGCGCTCGCGAACGCGATCGAGCAGCTCGCCGATCGTCTCGAGCGCGGTGCCCGGTCCCCGCGCGTGGGTCGGGCCCTGGTGGTGCTCGAGCACGCGGCCGTCGGAGTCGACGAGGCCCGCGGCCACCGTGGTCCCGCCCACGTCCACCCCGATGACGACCTCGGGGGCCACGCGCGCTACAGGTTCCCGAAGTGAATGAGCCGGATCCCTTCCCGCTCGATCAGGGCGCGCGCCTCCGGATCGGTGAGCCCGGCCACCTCGGTGTCCCGCTGCCGCCCGTAGCGACTGTAGGCGAGGTCGTCGTCGAAGTAGCCGGGATGGGTCATGAACTCGGTCACCCCGCCCGGCAGCTCGCGCAGGTGCGCGAGCACGCGCTCCGACGACCAGTAGGCCTCGGTCCCCGCGTCGCCCATGAAGTGATCCGGCGTCTTGAGCGCGAGCTTCCGCGCGATCGCCCGCACCTCCGCGTCCTGGGTCCGCACCGGGACCCGGATGGCGCGCGCGAAGTCCAGCACCAGCTCCAGGATCGGCTCCTGCCGGCCGACGTGGTGATGCGAGTCGAGGTGGGTGGGGAACCGCCCCATGAGCTTCCGGAACTCGTCGATCTGCATCCCGAGCTCGATGCGCGCCTCGTCCGGTCGGGCGCGCCGCGCGGCCTCCCGCGCGTCGCGGGTGAACTTCCCTTCCCCGTCCAGGAGCGAGGCCACGCGCTTCGCCGGCGCCACCGGCGGCCCCAGCGTGAGGTTCATGTGCAGCCCCACCCCCATCCCCGAGGCCTCGAGCTGCTCGATGAGCGCGGGGTCCACCGGCCGGTTCACGAGCAAGGTCGTGCTCGTCACGATCCCGCGCCGGTGCGAGTCGAGGATGCCGCGGCTCACCCCCGCGGTGAGGCCGTAGTCGTCGGCGTTGACGATGAGACTGCGCGCGGGCTTCATCGCGATCGGTCCTCCGTCCGGGTGCCCAGGATCACGTAGCGCTCGACGGTGGCGGGCCACCCGCTTCGCGGCAGGGTGGCCTCCGCGTCGAGCGCGCGGATGTGCTCGAGCCGCTCGTAGCCGATGCGGGGAAAGGCCTGTGTCTCCTGCCCCAGGATCGCGGGCTCAAAGCCCGCGTCGTGCAGCTTGGCGAGCGCGGCCTTGACCCCGAGGAAGCCGAACAGCGTGAACACGAGCCGGCCGCCCGGCGCCAGATGCGCGGGAGCGCCCGCGATCACCCGGTCGAGCAGGTCCCAGCCGTCCAGCCCGCCGTTGTCGGCCGCCGCCGCCGCGTCCGTGCGCTCGCGGTCGGCCGGCGTGGGCATCTGGGGCGGGCTCGTGCAGATCAGGTCGAAGACGCGCCCGGCCACCGGCGCGAAGCCGTCGCCCCGGAGCACCTCCACGCGGTCCCCCACTCCGTTGGCCGCCGCGTTCGCGCGCGCGCAGCGCACCGCCGCGTCCACCACGTCGGTGGCGACCACCCGCGCCCCCGCGCGCGCGGCCAGCACCGCGGCCAGGCCGATCCCGGTGCCGATCTCGAGCACCCGATCGCCCGCGCGCACCGGCAGGTGGCGGCAGAAGAGCAGCGAGCCCGCCTTGGGCGGCTGCACCCCGTCGGCGACCGTGAACGTGCAGCCGCGGTGGACGAAGAGCAGCACGCCCGCGTCGGTCACTTCCCCATCACCCGCCGGAAGTAGAGCCGGAGCGCTTCCTTGAGCTGCGCGCGGGCGCCCGCGCCGGTCTGGGCGTCCTCGAGCTGCTCGATGTCGATCGACAGCGGCACGCCCTCCTTCTTCACGCCGTCGAGCTCGGCGGTGAGGCCGCACCGCTCGTCCGACTCGGTGAACACCACGCGCGCGCGGGAGAAGCTCCGGTCCTCCTGGGCGAG
>DATFGS010000098.1:0-8003 GCA_035249225.1 Candidatus Methylomirabilota bacterium
AGCGGGTCACCCGCGCCGCGTCCTTGCGGCCCGGGCGGGTCTCCACGCCGGAGTTGACGTCCACCCCGTACGGGCGCACGCGGCGCACCGCGTCGGCCACGTTGTCGGGGCCGAGACCGGCGGAGAGGAGCACCGGATGGCGGCGCGCCATCTCGGCGGCCACGTCCCAGGGAATCACCGGCCGGGCCTCGCCCTCGCTCCAGCGCGCGGGCGAGTCGAGCAGGAAGGCGGCCACCCGGTAGCCGGCCATGCGGTCGAGATCGGCGGGGCCGGCGACCTTGAGCGTCTTGATCACGGGCAGCCGGAAGTCGTGCAGGTCCTCGGGGGCCTCGTCGCCGTGGAACTGGAGCGCGCCGAGCCCGCACTGCTCGGCCACCGCCTTGACGTGGCCGGCGGCGTGGTTCCAGAACACGCCCACCGGGGTCACGAACGGCGGCAGGGCCGCCACGATCCGGGCCGCGGTCTCCGGCGCGACGAAGCGCGGGGTCCCCTCCACGAAGATGAACCCGAGCGCGTCGGCGCCCGCGGCCACGCAGAGCCGCGCGTCGTCGAGATTGGTGATGCCGCAGATCTTGATCCTCATCGCAGCGAGAGCTCGCGGACCTTCGCGGCCACGTCGCTCGCCCGCAGCAGCGTCTCCCCCACCAGGACCGCGTGGGCGCCCGCGGCCACCACCGCCTCCACGTCGGCGCCGCTCGCGAGCCCGCTCTCGCTCACCGTGATGGGTCCGGGCGGGATCTGGGGCAGCAGGCGCAGCGAGGGCTCGAGGCTCGTGGTGAGCGTCTGGAGATCGCGGTTGTTGACCCCGATCACCGGCGCGCCGAGCCGGAGGGCGCGGTCGAGCTCGCCCGCGGTGTGCACCTCCACCAGGGTGGCGAGCCCGGCGCCCTTGGCGGCGTGGAGCAGGTCGCGCAGGGCCGCGTCCTCGAGGGCGGCCACGATCAGGAGCACCGCGTCGGCGCCGGCCGCGCGCGCCTCCCAGAGCTGGTACTCGTCCACGATGAACTCCTTCCGGAGCACCGGGATCGGCATCGCGGCCCGCACCGCGATCAGGTCGTCGAGGCTGCCGTGGAAGTACTTGGCGTCGGTGAGCACCGAGACCGCGGCCGCCCCCGCGTCCGCGTAGATCCGGGCCTGGGCGACCGGATCGAGATCGCCGCGGAAGACGCCCTTCGAGGGCGAGCCGCGCTTGACCTCCGCGATCAGGCGCACCCGCTCGCCCGCGCCGGGCCGCAGGGCCGCTTCGAAGTCGCGCGCGGGAGCGAGCCCCCGGCAGGCCGCGATCAGATCCGGGAGGGGACGACGCGGCTTGAGCTCGGCCAGCTCCGAGCGCTTGTGGGCGACGATCTCATCGAGAACGCCCATGCGGCTAGTAGTCGTCGCGCAGCCCGTGATCCCGCCCCGTGATGTCGATGCGCGCCATCTGCTCCATCACGTACTCGCGCAGCGTGCGCGGCGGCGGCATGTCGCGCACGAGGCGGCCCCCCGCGATCAGCGGCTTCAGCAACGCCTCCGCGGGGCGACCGTCGGGACCCACCGGCGCGGGGGCGCCGGCCGGGAGCACCATGTTCTGCACCGCGCCCGGGAACCGCCACACCTGCTTGGCCCCGGAGCGCTTGCCGCGCTTGGCCATCGGCTCTCCCTCGATCTCCATGATGTCGAGCGCGAAGGAGAGCACCGGCGCGTTGGCGATCGAGGTACCGACACCGTAGCCGTCCACCAGGGAGTTCAGCCGGAGGATCTCGTACTCGTCGATGCCGCCCGACGCCAGGATCTTGACGTGATTGAAGCCGCGCAGGTCGAGCTCCCAGCGCACCTCCTCGAGGATCTTGAAGAAGTCGCCGCGTCGCGAGGACGGCGTGTCGAGGCGCACCGCGTAGAGATCGCGGCCGAGCGCCCTGGCCACCCGGATCGCCTCGAACTTCTCGTCCTGGAGCGTGTCGATGAGGGCGACCCGGCGCACCTTGGGATCGATCACGTCGTGGAAGGCCCGGAGCGCCTCCACCGTGTCGCCGAAGAGGAGCACCAGCGCGTGGGGGATGGTCCCGGTGGGATCGGCGTCGATCAGCTCGGCGGACTTGGTGACCGCGACGCCGTCGCAGCCGCCCACGAAGGCGTTGCGCTCGATCATCGGGGCCAGCGCCGGGTGCATGCGCCGCGCGCCGAAGGAGATCACCTGGCGCTCGCCCGCGGCGCGCTTGCAGCGCGCGGACTTGGTCGCGATGCCCGAGGCCTGGCAGAGGAAGCCGAGGAGCGCGGTCTCGTACTTGGCCCACTCGGGATAGACGCCCTCGATGAGGAGGACGGTGTCCTCGGGGCCGAACAGCGTCCCCTCGTCCATCGCCCACACGTCGACCGGCAGGCCTTCCAGCAGCGCGGCCGCTTCCTCGATGCCCGCGAGGACCCCGAAGGTCCAGTCGGTCTGCGGGAAGCTCTTGAGCCGGATCTCCGCCTTGACCCGCTTGTTGAGGCCCTTCGCGCGCAGGATCTCGATCGTGCGCTCGAAGTAGACGTCGGAGACCTCGCCCGCCTTGATCTCCGGTTCGGAGGCCGTGTGGAAGGCGCGCTTGGGCTGGCTCTTCATGGGGACGCAGACACCTCCCGGCCCGGCGATAAAGTGCCCGGATTGTCCCAGAAAGCCCCGGGGAAGTCAATCAATGGAGAGCCCGGCGTGCGCGCCAAAGTACCGCCCCAGAAGATCTTTCGCCCGGGCGGCTACAGATCGAGGCTCTTGAGATACGCGCGGAAGGCGTCGGAGAGGTCCGGGCGGGCCAGGGCGAACTCCACGGTGGCCTTGAGGAAGCCGAGCTTCTCGCCGGTGTCGTGGCGCTTGCCCTCGAACTCGACGGCGTAGATCGGGCGCCGGCCGCGGAGCACGCGGAGCCCGTTCGTGAGCTGGATCTCGCCGCGGGAGTCGGGCTCGGTCTCCTGCAGGATCGGGAACAGGTCGGGGGTCAGCACGTACCGCCCGATGATGGCCAGGTCGGACGGCGCGTCCTGCGGGGCGGGCTTCTCCACCAGGTCCTGCACCTCGTACACGTTCGCCCCGAGGCCGCGCGCCGCGATCACCCCGTAGCGGCCGATCTCCTCGCGCGGCATCCGCATCACGGCGAGCACCGGGCCGTCGTGGCGCTCGTACACGTCCAGCAGCTGGCGCATGCACGGCACCCGCGCGGTGATGATGTCGTCGCCCAGGAACACGCCGAAGGGCTCGTCGCCCACGAGCGGCCGGGCGCAGAGGATGGCGTGGCCGAGCCCGAGCGGCTCCTTCTGGCGCACGTAGGAGACCGACGCCAGCTCGGAGATCGTCTTGATCTGGGCCAGCTCCTCCATCTTCCCGCGGTCGTTCAGGTAGTACTCGAGCTCGAAGGCCGCGTCGAAGTGATCCTCGATCGCCCGCTTGTTCCGTCCGGTGACGAGGATGATCTCCTGGAGCCCGGAGGCCACCGCCTCCTCCACCACGTACTGGATGGTGGGCTTGTCCACGAGCGGCAGCATCTCCTTCGGCTGCGCCTTGGTGGCGGGCAGGAAGCGGGTGCCGAGACCGGCGGCGGGGAAGACGGCCTTCCTGACCTTCATCGATTTCGACGATACACGAGGCGCCCCGGAAAAGGAACTCAGCCCGCGGGCGGGCCGTCTTCGGCGGTGCGTACCTGGATGCCCAGCTTCTTGATCCGGTACCAGAGGCTGCGCTCCGAGATGCCGAGCACCTTGGCCGCGCGCGCCTGCACCCCCTGGGTCTGCGAGAGCGCGTCCAGGATCATCCGGCGCTCCCAGTCCTCGAGCGCCTCGTCGAGCGAGCCGGTCAGCACCGGGGCGCTCTCCGCGGCGGCGGGCCGGGCCTGGGCCGCGCGCTGGATCGCGGGCGGGAGATGGTCGGGGTTGATCACCCCGTCGCTCATCACCATCGCGCCCTCGAGCACGTGCTGCAGCTCGCGCACGTTGCCGGGCCACGCGTAGGTCCAGAGGCACCGGAGCGCCTCCGGCGAGAGAATGGCGGGCGGGCGGTTCAGGCGCTTGGCCGCGCGCTCGAGCAGGTGGGTGGCCAGGAGCGGCAGGTCGTCCACGCGCTCGCGCAGCGCGGGCAAGCGCATGCCCACACCCTGGAGACGGTAGAACAGGTCCTGGCGAAAGGTCCCCTGGGCCACCGCGGCCTCGAGCTCCCGGTGGGTGGCCGCGATCACCCGCACGTCGGCGGCGATGGTGCGGGTGCCGCCCACCCGCTCGAACTCGCGCTCCTGGAGCACGCGCAGGATCTTGGCCTGCATCGGCAGGGGCATGTCGCCGATCTCGTCGAGGAACAGGGTGCCTTCCTTCGCGAGCTCGAAGCGGCCGGGCCGCGCCCGCACCGCGCCGGTGAAGGCGCCGCGCTCGTGGCCGAACAGCTCGGACTCGAGCAGGCCCTCCGGGATGGCCGCGCAGTTCACCGGCACGAACGGCCCGTCCTTGCGGGAGCTGAGCTTGTGGATCCCCCGCGCCAGCACTTCCTTGCCGGTGCCGCTCTCGCCCAGGATCAGCACGGTGAGATCGGTGGGGGCGGCGCGATGGGCCATCTCCACCACGCGCTTGAGCGCGTCGCTCTGCCCGATCAGCCCCTCGACGCCGCCCGGCTGGCTCTCGCGCAGGGCCTTTATCTGCTTCTGTAGCCGCCGCCGGTCGAGCGCGCGCGAGACGACGACCTGGAACTCGTCCATCTTGAGCGGCTTGGTGAAGAAGTCGTAGGCCCCGCGCGTCATCGCGTCCATCGCGGTCTGGCGCGTGCCGTGCGCGGTCATCACGATGATCGGGGTGTCCGGCGCGAGCTCGCGGCACCGGGGAATGGCGTCGAGGCCGTCCATGTCGGGCAGCCGGACGTCGAGGAGGATCAGGTCGTAGGCGGTCGCCTTGAGCTTGTCGAGCAGGGCGCCCGCGGTGGGCGCGACCTCGGGCTCGTAGCGCTGGCGGCGGAGGGCCTCGCGAAGGACGAAGGCGAGGTCCTCGTCGTCCTCCGCGATGACGATGTGCTCGCTCATGCGGCGCGGGTGCCGGTGAGGCTCAGAACATCCGCCGGGCGCCGAGCTGCGGGTCGAAGCTGCGCCCGAGCCAGAGCGGCACCGGCAAGCCGGTGTCGAAGCCCCAGGTGTTTCTCGGCTCCGTCCGGTAGGTCCAGCTCAGCCCGACCCGCACGAGCCCGCCCTCGGCGGAGACCTTGATGCTGGCCGGATCCACCTGGATGCCCGCCCGGCGGGCGCCCATCAGCACGCTGCTGCGCAGGTCGGTCAGGAACTCGGCCGAGTAGAGATCGGAGGGATTGCGCTGGCGCTGCCGCTCCCAGGCCCCCGTGAACGCCTGCTCGGTGAGATCGTTGGTCTGGAAGTAGGAATAGATGGCCTGCATGCCGTTGTAGCCGACCCACAGGAAGATGGCCACCCAGAACGAGGCCAGGAGGATCGTGCGAACTCGCATGGAACGAGTGTAGACGTTTCCCCACGGCGGCGGCAACTTCCCTTGTGCTAGGCTGGGTTCGGTGCGATCCCTCGCCGCCTCCTGGCGTGTCTTCCTCGCAGGGAGCCTGGCCGGCCTGGCCATCGTGGTGCTGGCCGCCGCCAACCCGCTGAGCTTCTTCGAGATCGCCGAGCTCAAGGCGCTCGACGCGCAGTTCACCCTGCGCGGGCCCCGGGAGCCGCAGACGCCCATCGTGGTGGTCACCATCGACGAGGATTCCTTCGACGGGCTCAACCTGTCCTGGCCCTGGCCGCGGGCGGTCCACGCCAAGTTCCTCGACGTCGTGGGCCGCGGCGGGCCGGTGGCCATCGGGATGGATATCCTGTTCACCGAGCCGTCGTCCCGGGGTCCCGCCGACGACGCCGCGCTGGGCGAGGCGGTGGATCGGGTCCGCGATCGGATCGTGCTCGCGGCGGCTCTCACCACGGTGGGCGACGCCTCCTTCGTGAAGCAGGCGCTGAACCCGCCGATCCCCGAGGTGCGGGGCACGGCCGCCTTCGGCTCCGCCGACTACGACTCCGACGCCGACGCCTTCGTCCGCCGCGCGACCCTCAAGCGCACCTTCCAGGACCGGGAGTGGCCGGGCTTCGACCTGTTGATCTATCGCCTCGGCGAGCGCGCGGGACTGGCGCGCGGGTCCGCTCCCACGAGCAGCGATCTGCTGGTCAACTTCCGCGGCGGCCCGAACACATTCCCGATGATCGCCTACCACCGCGTGGTGACCGGGGAGATCCCGTCGGAGGTCTTCGCGGGCAAGATCGTCCTGGTGGGCGCCACCACCCCCACCCTGCACGACATCTTCCCTACCCCGTTCGCCTCGCAGGCGGGCATGCCGGGCGTCGAGATCCACGCCCACACGCTGGAGACCCTGTTCCAGGGCATCTCGCTGCGCCGAGCCCCTCGCTTCCTGGTGCCGATCCTGGCGGTGCTCGCGGGCGCCGCGGCGGCCTGGACCGCCACCGCCCTCCGCCCGCTGCCCGCCTTCGGTGTCGTCGCGGCCGGGGTCGGCGGGTACCTGGCGGCGAGCCACGGCGCCTTCCTGTGGGGCCGCTACTGGATGGAGGTGGTGCCGGTGCCGCTGGCCCTCCTCGTCACCTATGCGGGCACGGTGGCCAAGAACTTCACCCAGGAGCAGCGCGAGAAGCGCCGGCTCTCGCGCTTCTTCTCCCCCGACGTGGTGGCCGAGATCGTGCGCCACAAGGACGACGCCAAGCTCGCAGCCACGCGGCGGCGCATGACCGTGCTCTTCTCCGACATCCGCGGGTTCACCTCGATGTCCGAGAAGATGCAGCCGGAGGAGGTCGTCACGTTCCTGCGCGAGTACCTCACCGTGATGACCGAGGCGGTGTTCAAGCACGGCGGCACCGTCGACAAGTACATCGGCGACGCGATCATGGCGCTCTACAATGTGCCCTTCGAGGCGCCGGACCACGCGCTGCGCGCGGTGCGGACCGCGCTCGAGTTCCAGGAGCGCCTGCAGCCGCTGGCCGAGCGGTTCGCGGCCCGGCACGGCGGCAAGCTGGCTTGCGGCGTCGGCATCCACACCGGCGACGCGGTCGTGGGCACCATCGGCTCCGAGCAGCGCCTCGAGTACACCGCGATCGGCGACACCATCAACCTGGGCTCGCGGCTCGAGGGGCTGACCAAGGAGTTCAGTGTGCCGATCATCATCAGCGAGGCCACCTACGCGGAGGTGCGCGAGGAGTTCGGGGCCCGCGACCTGGGCGAGGTCACGGTCAAGGGCAAGATGATCCCGGTGAAGATCTACGCGGTGCTCGGCCCCCTGGAGCGATCGGAGGAACACGCGGCCGGCGCCGCGCGCGAGACCGGGTTCAACTCCCGCTCCGCCCCGCGCCGCACGATGGGGGGCCACGTGTCCATCTCGGACGGCGAGCTGACCGTGGTGGCCGAGGCCAGCAATCTCTCCCGGACCGGCATCGCGGTCCACGCGGTGCCCCGACGGCTCGAGCCGGGCGAGATGGTGTCGCTCCACATCGCCCTGCGCGATCACCCCGAGGCGCTGACGGTCGAGCGGGCCGAGGTGATGTGGGCGCGCAAGGACACCGCCGGCCTCCGGTTCGTCGACCTCACCGCCCCCACCCGCGCCGCCCTCGACACCCTCACCGCCCGCTCATAAACAGCGACCCGACCGGGCGGAGCCACCGAGGCGCCGGGGCCAGGTCAGCGGCCCGGGGTGGCGGGGCTCCCCCGCTGGACCCGTGTCTTCTGCGCGAAGTCGAAGCGAGACGCCCCCATCTCGTGGCCCGCTCGAGTGCCCACGCGCGCCCGCGACTCAGCGTGGTCCAGCGGGGGAGCCCCGCCACCCCGGGCCGCGGCGCGAACTACTTGCGGGCGACGGAGAGCTGGATGTTGATCGCCTGCTCGAGGTACTCGAGGTTGAACGGCTTGGGGACGTAGTCGGCGGCGCCGAGCTGGAGCAGCCGCGCCGTCGTCTCGATGTCCTCGTTGACCGTGATCATGATCACCGGGAGCGAGGGCGAGCGGGCCGCGAGGCGCTT
>DATFGS010000099.1:0-2789 GCA_035249225.1 Candidatus Methylomirabilota bacterium
GTCGAGCCGCATCTTGCCGGAGATGATGCGGCTCATGTCGAGCAGGTCCTCGATGAGCTGGATCTGAGCGCGCGCGTTGCGCTCGATGACCTCGAGCCCCTGCTGGTTCTGCGCGGCGGTCATCGCGCCGGTCCGCAGGAGATGCGACCACCCGAGGATGGCGTTCAGCGGGGTCCGCAGCTCGTGTGACACGGTGGCCAGGAACTCGTCCTTCATCGCGTTCGCCCGTTCCGCCTCCCCGCGCGCGAACTGCTCGCTCTCCAGGAGCTGGCGTCGCTCCTCCGCGGCCTGCCGGGCCACCTGCTCCACCCGCCGGTGCTCGGTGATATCGCGGAAGGTCCACACCCGCCCCACGCTGCGACCGTCCACCACCTGAATCCTCGAGAATCCCTCGAAGACCCGCCCGTCCTCGAGGTCCAGCACTCCGTGGCTCTCCGCGGGCGCGGTGGCGAGGATGCCGGCGATCCGCTCGAGGTAGGTCCGCCGGTCCGCGACCTGCCCGGCCAGGTAGTCCGGAATGCGATCCGGCGCGGCGGCGACGTCGTGCGGCAGCCTCCACATCTCGGCGAATCGCTCGTTGAAGGCGGTGACGCGGCCCGCCTCGTCGGTCACCAGGATCCCGTCCCAGGTCGCCTCGAGCGTCGCGCCCATCAGGGCCAGCGAGCGGGCGAGCTCCCGCGTCTTGAGCTCCAGCGCATCCTTGGCGCTCAGCAGGTCCTGCTCGGCCCGCCGGCGCGCCAGCAGGATGCTCTGGGCGTTCTGCAGGGCGCCCGACCGCCGGAGCTGCTCTTCGTCCGGTCGCCGCTCGTCCGCCATCAGTCGATCCCCAGCACGCGCGAGCGGATCTTCTCGAACGCGGTGTCCCGGCTCAGGCTGGAGTCGTCGCAGTTCTTCGCGCCGAGGGCCTGGATGAGCTCTCGTGTCCTCGGGACGCTGCCGAGGGGCTCGGTGAGAATAGGCATCGGCGTCACCTCGCAGTATGGCACGGTCGAGAAGACCTCGCGAGGCGGCGCTTGACGCGACTGCTCGAAGGTCCATACGATCGGCCGCGTGAGCCCGCCCCGCGGCGCGATGTTCCTGATCCTGGCGCTCGTCTGGTCGGCGCCGCCGCCCGTCCGGGCCGCGCACGAGCCGCTCCGATGCGCCGCCCCGGAAGAAATTACCCGGTTCGCGGTGCCGCTGCCCGGTACCGCCCAGGCCATCCGCCAAGGCCGGGCGCTCTCCATCGTCGCCATCGGCTCCTCCTCGACCGAGGGGCTCGGGGCCTCCGATGCGGCCCACGCGTATCCCGCCCTGCTCGCCGAGGATCTGCTGCGGCGGCGGCCGCGCCTCGCGGTCACCATGCTCAACAAGGGCATCAGCGGGGAAGGCGTCTCGCAGATGGTGGCCCGCTTCGAGCGCGACGTCCTGGCCTACCGGCCCCAGCTCGTCGGCTGGCAGACCGGGAGCCAGCACGCGCTCGGAGCGGGGGACATCGAGGCCTACGCGGGCGCGCTGCGCGAGGGCATCGGCCGCCTCAAGGCGGCGGGGTTGGACGTGGTGCTGATGGATCCGCAGTTTGCCCCGCGCGTGCTCGCGCGGCCGGTGCATGCGCGCGTGGTCGACGCGATCGGCGCGGCCGCGCGCGACTTGAAGGTGGCCCTCTTCCCGCGGTTCGCGCTGATGCGGCACTGGGTCTCGAGCGGCCAGTACCGGATGGACGAGCTCGTCACCGACGACGGGCTGCACCTGACCGACGTCGGCTACGGCTGCGTCGCGCGCCAGCTCGCCGACGGGCTCGCGGCCGCCGCGCGGGGACACTGAGCGGCTAGCTCTTCCCCTCGATCGCGACGTCCAGGAGGAAGGGGCGCCCGGCGCTGAGCGCCTTCTGCAGCGCGGGACGCACCTCGCCCGGCGTGGAAACCCGCATCGCCTCCACGCCCATGCCGCGGGCCAGGTCCACGTAGCCGAGATCGGGCGCGACCAGGTCCATGTTCGGGTAGGCGCGGTCGGGCTTGGCGCCGAAGCGCTGGCGGTACGTATCCATGTTGTGCTTGAGGATGCGGTACTCGCGGTTGTTCAGGATCACGAAGACCACCGCGAGGTCGTGGTGCGCGGCGGTCCACAGCGCCTGGATGCTGTACATCGCGGAGCCGTCGCCCGAGAGCGCGACCACCGGCCGGTCGGGGTGGGCCAGCTTCACGCCAAGGGCGCCGGGCAAGGCCTGGCCGATCCCGCCGCCGCGCGCGCCGACGTAGTCTCCGGTGCGCTCGAACTGCACGGTGCGGGCCAGCTCGAGGCTCGCGGTGATGGCTTCATCCACCACGATGGCATCGGGCGGCAGCGCCGCCTCGATCTCGGCCATCAGCCGCGGCACCGAGATCGGCGCGTGATCCCAGCGCTTGGCCGCCCGGGCGCGCTGGGCCTGCGCGTCCTGGGCCTTGAGCGCGCGGAGGGCGTCGTTCCGCCGGGCCGCGGCTTCCCGGAAGGCGGGATCGGCGTCGCGCTCGAGCGCGGCCCGGAGCGCGGCCAGCGCGGGGCGGGGAGGGCTCACCAGGCCGACCTGCACCGGCAGGTTGTACGCCAGGCGCTCCGGAGCCGACTCCACCTGGATGGCGACGGCGCCCGACGGGAGCGGGGAGCCGGGCGCGTACCAGACCTCCTCGAAGAACGGGCCGCCCACGAGGAGCACGACGTCCGCGCCCTCCAGCGCCCCGCGGATCGCCGCCGCGTCGAAGGGCAGGCCGAGCCGAAAGTTCGCATGGCCGGTCGGCATCACCTGGCGGGCGCGGAGCCCTTCGCACCACACC
>DATFGS010000100.1:0-3019 GCA_035249225.1 Candidatus Methylomirabilota bacterium
CGCCCCTCGAAGACGAGGAAGCCGGACCACCAGTCCGCGTGGGAGACGAGCAGCGAGCAGCGCGGGTCGCGGAGGAGGTTCTTGAACTTCATCCGGTTCTCGGTGATCGAGATGCCCACGCCCCCGTCCCGCGGATAGACCGTGACGATGCTGAGCTGGGGCATGCCGTTCCGCCGGAACGAGGTCAGCACGCCCTGCGGGTTGTCGTGGATGAACTGCTCGATCTGCGGGGCCAGCGGCGGGTACGTCGGCATCAGGGCCTCCTCCGGGGTCGGGTGCACGAGCCAGCCATGGTGGGACGATCCTGCCGGAATGACCGAGGCTGGTCAATCCGGCCGGGTGGCATCATCGTCTCGGCGCGGGCAGAATGGAGGTCATGAGCACGTCGATGGTCGCCTGCCCGGCCTGCGGGGCCACCAACCGGGTTCCCGGCGACAAGGTGGCGCAGGGGCTCGCGCCGGTCTGCGGCAAGTGCAAGACCCCTCTGCCGGTGGGCAGGCCGCAGCCGGTCACCGACGCGAGCTTTGCCCAGGACGTCGAGCGCTCGCCGCTGCCGGTGCTGATGGACGCGTGGGCGCCGTGGTGCGGGCCGTGCCACGCGATCGCGCCGGTCATCGATCAGCTCGCGACCGAGCTGGCCGGTCGGGTGCGGGTGGTGAAGCTCAATGTGGACGAGAACCCCCGGACGGCGGCGCGGTTCGACCTGCGCTCGATCCCGACCCTGCTGGTGCTGAAGAGCGGGCGGGAGATCGATCGCCTCGTGGGAGTGCAGCCCAAGCAGGAGATCACGCGGCGGCTCGAGCAAGCCATCGGCTGACGCCCTGATCAGGCCGCCGTCACCCCGCCGTCCACCGGCAGGGCCGCGCCGGTGATGAACGAGGCCTCGTCGGACAGCAGGAAGAGGGCGGCGTTGGCGATCTCCTCGGGCCGGCCGGTCCGCCCCAGGGGCACCGATCCTCCGGCGCGCCGGCGCACGAGGTCTTCCGGGTCCATGCCCGCGGTCGACTTCTGATCCGGCCGCGCAACGAACACCCGCAGCATCGGGGTGTCGATGGGGCCCGGGCACACCGCGTTGACGCGGATCTTCTCGGGGGCCAGCCGCACCGACAGGCTCTTGACGAAGCCGACCACGCCGAACTTGCACATCGAGTAGACGGGGCTGTACGAGGAGCCCTGCAGGCCCGAGGTCGACGCGGTGAAGAGCAGGCTGCCGCCCCCGCGAGCGCGCATCTCCGGGATCGCCGCCTCGGTGGTGAGCAGCACCGTGCGGAGATTGAGGTCGATGGCGAGGTCGAACGCGTTCATGTCGATGCCCTCGACCGCGGCGGGCCCCGGATGCCCGACGTGGTTCCACACGAAGTCCAGGCCCTTGAACCGACTCACCGTGTCCCACACGATGCGCCGGGAGTCCTCGTCCTTCGTCAGGTCTGCGACGATGCCGTGCGCGGTGCCGCCCGCGCCCGCGATCTCGCTCACCACGCGCTGGACGCCGGCGGGGTCCACGTCCACCACCGCGACCTGGGCGCCCTCGCGGGCGAAGCGCAGCGCGCCGGCCCGGCCCATGCCCGACGCGGCGGCGGTCACGATCCCGATCTTCCCGGCTAGTCGCATGGCAAATCCTCCGGAGTGAAATGGGCCCGAGTCTATCATTTCGTGTAGCGCTCGAGCCGCTTGAACCAGATCAGCTTGTGGCGGAAGCCGGGGTAGGCCGCGTTCAGCCCGCTCGGATTCGGGAGCACGAACACGCGGGCCGCGCCGATCAGCTCGGGCTTGGCCCCGGGGCCGGGGCTCGCGGCCGGGCCGAAGAACGCGCGATAGACGGTGACGCCGACGAAGGCGACGGTCCGCGGCTTCACCTTCGCGATCAACCGCGCGAGCCGCGCGCGGCCGGCCGTGTACTCCGCGCGGGTGAGCTCGGCGGCCGCGCGGGTCGGGCGCGCCACGATGTTGGTCAGCCCCAGCCCGTACGACGGCAGGCGCACGTCGTCCTGGTAGGTCAAGGCGCTCGGGGTCAACCGGGCCGCGTGGAGCAGCCGCCAGAACGGATTGCCCGGACTGGCGAAGTGGTGGCCGACCTCGGCCGAGTGCAGCGACGGATTGATGCCGACGAAGAGGATCCGCGGGCGCGGCCCGAGGCGGTCGGGCAGCCGCTTCGCCCGCCTAGCGCGGCTCACCGGGTGGCATCGCCGGCACTTCGGAGGCAAAATGGCCGCGAACGCCCGATCCAGGCAAGGAGGGGCCCATGGCCATCGCGCTCACCGACGACGTCCGGAAGCTGATCGACGGACCCAACTTCGCGCATCTCGCGACCATCATGCCCGACGGCTCCCCCCAGTCGGCCCCGGTCTGGGTGACGCGGGAAGGGGATCTCATCCTCGTCGGGACCGGCGAGGGCTCCCTCAAGGCGAGGAACACCCGCCGGGATCCGCGGGTCGCGCTCTCGATCGTGGACTTCGCCGATCCCTACGTCGAGGCGCAGCTCCGGGGCCGGGTGGTCGAGCGGCGGCCGGACCCCAAGTTCACGCTGGAGGACGCCACCGCCCGCAAGTACACCGGCAAGGATTTCCCGTGGCGGAATCCCGACGGCGTGACCCTCGTGATCGCGGTGGACCGCGCGAGGTTCGCCAAGATCCCGTTCGTCCACGCGCCGACCGCGGCCGCGCGCTAGCGCGCGGCCGGGGCGGTGAGCAGCGACGCCGCGGCCTTCTCGACCGCGGTGCCCTTGAAGAAGTCGGGGTTGACCTCGCCCCAGAAGCGCACCGCGTTGCCGAACATGAAGTCGCGGAAGTCGTCGTCGGTGAGCAGCCCGTGCTCGACCAGCTCGTACGCCTCGGGCACCACCTCGGTCATGTCGGGCACGTCGAAGTGGCCGATGTCGGAGCTGAAGATCGCGTTGAGGCGGGCGCGCATCGGATTCGCCTTGGTGTTGAACGCCCAGGCGTTGGCGGGGTCGTCGGCCTCGCAGCCGAAGTAGAAGCGCGGCACGAAGAGATCCCGGATGTCCTGCTTCCGCTCGATC
>DATFGS010000101.1:0-1933 GCA_035249225.1 Candidatus Methylomirabilota bacterium
AAGACGCCGAACGCGCCCTATCGCGGCGCGGGTCGCCCCGAGACCGTGTTCGCGATGGATCGCATCGTGGACTGCCTGGCCCGGGAGCTCTCGATGGACCCGGCCGAGCTGCGCCGGCGCAACTTCCTGTCCGCGTCCGACCTGCCCTACGAGCTGCACATCCCGTATCGCGACGGCAACCCGCTGGTCTACGACAGCGGCGACTTCAAGGCCGGCCTCGAAGCGGCGCTGCGGGCGATCGGCTACGAGGCCCTGCGCGCCGAGCAGGCGCGGTTGCGCGGGCAGGGGATCCACCGCGGCATCGGGATCTCGAGCTACGTCGAGGGCACCGCGATCGGGCCCTACGAGGGCGCGACGGTGCGGCTCGACTCCTCGGGTCACGCGGTGGTCGCGACCGGCGCCTGCTGCCAGGGGCAGGGGCACGAGACCTCGTTCGCCCAGATCGCGGCCGACGCGCTCGGGATCCCCCTCGAGGCGGTGACCATCGTGGGGGGCGACACCGCCGCGATCCCGTTCGGGGTCGGCACCTTCGCCTCGCGCAGCGCGGTCAACGCGGGCAGCTCGATCCACGAGGCCTCGGGCCGCGTGAAGGACAAGGTGGTCGCGGCGGCGGCCGCGCTGCTCGAGGCCGCGCCCGCCGACGTCGTGGTGACGGACGGCATGGTGACGGTGCGCGGGGCCCCGGCCTCGGCGATCCCGATCTCGAAGGTGATCCAGGCCGCGATCCCCACGTTCGCCAAGCCCGGCGTGGCCTCGCCCGACTTCGAGGCCACCGTCTACCACCACCAGCCGACCGTGACCTACACGAGCGCCACGCACGTCGCGGTGGTGGATGTGGACACCGGCACCGGCGCGGTGAAGCTGCTCCGCTACCTGGTGGCCCACGACTGCGGGACGATCATCAACCCGGTGATCGTGGAGGGCCAGATCCACGGCGGGGTCGCGCAGGGCGTGGGCGGCGGGCTCCTCGAGGAGATGGTCTACGACGAGCAGGCCCAGCTCCTCACCGGCACGTTCATGGACTACCTGGTGCCGACCGCGATGGAGCTGCCGGCGATCGAGACCGTGCACCTCGAGTACCCGTCGCCGCGGAACCCGCTCGGGCTCAAGGGCATCGGCGAGGGCGGGGCGATCTCGCCGCCCGCGGCGATCGCCAACGCGGTCGAGGACGCGCTCGCGCCGTTCGGCGTGCGCGTGACTCGCACCCCGCTGGGCCCGTCGGTGGTCCTGGGCCTCCTCGAGCAGGCGGCGGCCCGCCACGGGAAGCCCGCATGAAGCCCGCCCCGTTCGACTACGTGGCGCCGGCCACCCTCGACGACGCCATCGGCGCGCTGGCCACCGCGGGCGACGACGCCAAGATCCTGGCCGGGGGCCAGAGCCTCATCCCGATGCTCGCGCTGCGGCTGGCGCGGCCGTCGGTGCTGGTGGACATCAACCGGCTGCGGGGGCTCGACGGCATCCGCGAGGCCTCGGGGATCCTCGAGGTCGGCGCCCTCGTGCGCCAGCGGGCCCTCGAGCGCTGGGCGGCCGGCCGCTCGCCGCTCCTCACCGAGGTGCTCCACGCGGTGGCGCACCCGCCGATCCGCAATCGCGGCACCGTGGTGGGCAATATCGTCCACGCCGATCCGGCCTCGGAGCTGCCCGCGCTGCTGCTCTGCCTCGAGGGCGTGGTGGTCGCGCGGGGGCCGCGGGGGGAGCGCATGATCCCGGCCGACCGGTTCTATCGCGCCCCGCTGACCACCGCGCTCGACGGCCAGGAGCTGGCCACCGCGGTACGGTTCACGCTGCCCGCGCCCGGCTCGGGCTGGGGCTTCGCGGAGGTCTCGCGGCGCCACGGTGACTTCGCCCTGGTGGGCGCGGTGGCCGTGCTCGCGCGCGCCGCCGACGGCACGGTGGCCCGGGCCCGGCTGGCCTTCTTCGGCGCGGGCGGCAC
>DATFGS010000102.1:0-6833 GCA_035249225.1 Candidatus Methylomirabilota bacterium
AGCCCTCGCCCCAGCCTCCCCGCTGAGGGCGGTGGGTCTCGTCGGGCGCCTCGCGAGCGGTCTCGCGCTCGGCCTCGCGCTCGCGACCAGCCCGTCGCCGCCGGGCGCGGTCGCCGCCGAGGTGCAGGCGCTGTTCCCCTCGGACCGGCAGACGGTGCCCGATCCGCGCCAGTCCACCGGGCGGCGCGTGGCGCTCGGCGCCCCCGATTGCAATGTCGATCCGGCGGGCTGCGACGAGATCCGGCTCGTCAACGAGCTGGACGGCTGGAGCGTGAATCCGCGGGTGGCCATCCGGTTCTCCGGCCCCGTCGCGCTCGAGAGCCTGACCAGGACCAGCGCCTTCGTCCTCCCCCTCGCGCCGGAGGCGCTGCCCTCGCCGATCGGCCTCGCCCAGCTCGTCTGGGACGCGGCGACCCATACTCTCTACGCCCGCCCCGAGCGCGCCTTGCTCCAGGCGCGGCGCTACGCGCTGATCCTCACGACGCGTGTCCAGGACGACGCCGGCCAGCCGCTCGCGCCGGCGCTCAACGCGCCGATCGTGACGGAGGCGGCCTACGGGATCTCGGCCCAGGGCGTGGTCTTCCAGCGGCTCAGGTCGCTCGGCATCGGCAAGCGGGAGATCGCCGCCGCCACCGTGTTCACGACCCAGAGCGTGACCGCCGGGCTCGAGCAGATGCGCGCGGTGCTCGAGGTCGGCCCCGCGCCGGAGCTGCGCTTCGGCCTGGGCCCGGGCGGCGCGCGCTCGGCCTATGCGCGGGTGGAGCTGGACGGGCTCGAGCTGCGCCGGCACGTCACCACCGATCCCGCCGCGCGTCTCGAGGAGCCGGTGCAGCTGCCGCTGGGGCTGGTGCCGCCGACCGACATCCGCACGATCGCGATCGGCCGCTTCAGCGCGCGGTCCTTCCTGACCCCCGACCGCGTCATTCCGGCCACCGCGACCCGGGAGGAGGTGCCCGCGGTCCAGCGGAGCGAGGACGTGGACGTCACCGTCTACCTGCCGACCGGCACCACGCCGTCCGGCGGCTGGCCGGTGGCGATCTTTGGTCACGGTTTCGGCAATGATCGGCATGTCGTGCCGATGACGGTGGCCGGCACCATGGCGCGCTTCGGCTTCGCCACGGTGGCCATCAACGTGGTCGGTCACGGCGGCGGGCCCGAGGGTACGCTCACCGTGCTCCGTACCGGCCAGGATCCGGTCACGCTGCCCGCGGGCGGGCGCGGCCTGGACCTGGACGGCGACGGGCGCATCGGCGCGACGGAGGGCGTCGGGACCCGCGCGGGCACGCCGCTCGCGCTGATCGGCAGCCGGGACGGCCTGCGCCAGACCACCGCGGACCTCATGCAGCTCGTCCGCGCGATCCGCCGCGGCGTGGACGTGGACGGCGACGGCCACGTGGACCTGGACCGCGACCGCATCGTCTACTTCGGACAGTCCTTCGGCGGCATCTACGGCACGCTGCTGATGGCGGTGGACCCGCTGGTGCGGGTGGGCGTGCTCAGCGTGGCGGGCGGGCCGATCGTGGAGATCGCGCGCCAGTCGCCGATCTTCCGCGGGTTGGTGGTGGATCAGCTCAAGCGTCGGCACCCGCCGCTGATGAACGGGGAGCCGGACTTCGTCGAGTCCATCCCGCTCCCGGGCGAGGCGCCGGTGCGCGAGCCGGTCGCGGGCGCGCTCGAGCTACAGGCCTACTTCGGCCGCGCGGAGTGGCTCACCCAGCCCGCGAATCCGGTCGCGTTCGCGCCCTATCTCCGGCAGGCGCCGCTGCCGGGTGTCGGCCCGAAGGCGGTGCTCTACCAGTGGGCGGTGGGCGATCGCACCGTGCCCAATCCCACGACCGCCGCGCTGCTGCGCGCGGGCCTGCTGCAGCCGGTGTCGTCGCTCTACCGGCACGATCCCGCGGCCGTCTCCGAGCGCTTCAAGAACCCGCACGGCTTCCTCACCTGGACCGCGTTCCCCGAGGTGCACGCCATTGGCCGGGCCGCCCAGGAGCAGGTCGCGCGCTTCTTCGTCTCCGGGGGCCGGCTGATCGAGCCGGTGCTGACGCAGTTCGAGATCGGCGCCGCGCCGCCGGGGCCCTGACGTGGAAGCCGTGCTCCTCGGCACCGGCTCGCCCCCGCCCAATCCCCGGCGGCGGGGCCCGTCCACGCTGCTCTCGCTGGGCTCGGAGCGCTTCCTGGTGGACGCGGGCTCCGGCGTGGGCGTCCAGCTCGTGCAGGCGGGCGTGCGGCCCTACGACTGGCCGCGCGTGTTCATCACCCATCACCACTCCGATCACGTGATCGACCTGGGCCACCTGCTGATCACGCGCTGGATCGTGGGGCAGAACGCGCCGCTCGAGATCTGGGGCCCGGCGGGCACGAAGCGCCAGATGGAGAAGCTGCTGGACTACATGAGCTGGGACATCGAGGTGCGCCGCCACCACATGGTGGACCGCAAGCCGCCCGCGGTGACGGTGACCGAGATCGAGGAAGGGCAGATCATGCAGGCGGGCGGCGTGACGGTGAGCGCGTTCCTGGTCGCGCACGATCCGGTGAAACCCGCGTTCGGCTATCGCTTCGACGGCGGCGGCCGGAGCGTGGTCATCTCGGGCGACACGCGCCCCTGCGACAACCTCATTCGCTGGAGCCGTGACGTGGACTGCCTGATCCACGAATGCTGCGAGATGGCGAAGACCTCGTGGTACCCCGGCTGCGGCTGGCCGACGCTCGAGGAGAAGATCCGCGACCTCGCCTCGTATCACACGCAGCCCGACGATCTCGGCCGCGTGGCCGCCGGCGCGCGCGCCAAGAAGCTCGCGGTCACGCACCTCATGCCGGGCTCGGAGCCCGCCGAGCTCGAGGCCGCCGCCCGCCGTCACTACGCGGGCCCCCTCGTCGTCGGCACCGACCTCCTCTCGGTCTAGCCCTCCCGCAGCAGTCCCAGGATCGCCTTCACCCACGCCTCCTCGAGCGAGGGCACCGGCGCATAGGTGATTCCCGCGATGATCCGCACGTCCCCTTCCGCCTCGGCCGGCGCGTCCTCCAGCACGTCCTCGACCGCCAGGCCGAAGCGCGCGAGCTCGCCGCGGAGGAGCGGCGCGCCCGTCGCCCGGCACTTGACGTAGACCGTTTGCCCCGGCTCGACGAGCAGCAGCGTGCCCACGCCCCGCTCCTCCAGATTGCGCGCGCTGCGACTCCGCGCGGCGATGGCGAGGCGCAGCGTCCGCGCGTCCACCGCGAGCCACTCGAGGTAGCTGCAGAGCATCGGGTGGAGCGTGCCGTCGGCCCCGAGCGTGAGGAAGGGCAGCGCCCGGCCGAGCCGGGAGGGTAGATCGGCCTGGGAGAAGCGCGCGAGCAGGGCCGGCGGGAGCGCGGAGCCGAGGGATCGGCTCATCGCCGGGCTAGTAGCCGCGCGCGCGGTCCACGGTCTCCCGCAGGGGCTGGCCCGCGAGGAAACGCTGCAGGTTGTCGGTGAACAGCTCGGCCACGATGTGATCGCGGCCGGGATGGAGCCCGCCGATGTGCGGCAGCACCATGATGCCCTCGGTGCCCCAGAACGGATGCGTGGCCGGCAAGGGCTCGGTGGTGAAGACGTCCAGCACCGCGCCCGCGATCGTCCGCGCGGTGACGGCCTCGATGAGATCGGCGTCGACGACCAGCTCGCCCCGCCCGAAGTTGAGCAGGTAGGCGCCGGGCTTCATCCGCTTGAGCCGGGCCGCGTTCATGAAGCCGCGGGTCTCGGGCGTCGACGGCAGGAGCAGCAGCACGAAGTCGGAGGCGGCCAGCACGGTGTCGGTGTCGGCCGGCCCGTACACGCGCTCCACGTGGGGCATCGCGGCCGGGCTGCGGCGCGTGCCGATCACGCGCATCTCGAGGGCCTCGGCCTTGCGGGCCAGCTCCTGGCCGATGACGCCCAGGCCCAGGATGCCGAGCGTGGTCCCGGCCAGGGTAGTCGAGACGCGCCGCCGCCAGTGCCGCTGCTTCTGGTCCTCCGCGATGCCGGCGTAGGGCTTGGTGAGGTGGAAGAGCGCGCCCAGGATGTTCTCCGGCATCTGCACGCGGTGGGTGCCGCGCGCGCACGTGAGCGTGAGCGCCTTCGGCAGGTCGGGCAGCGCGAGCCACCCTTCCACCCCCGCCGTCAGCGCCTGCAGCCACCGCAGCCGCGGCATCTGCGCGAGCACGCCCGCCCCCGCCCGGAAGGCCAGCATGGCCTCGCAGCGCGCCAGCAGCTCGGGCTTCGGGGTTTCGCCGAGCGGCACGTCGACGACCTCCACGCGCTGATCGAGCCCGGCCCGCGCGAGCCCCTGGCGGTACGGCGCGGGATCGGGAATCCAGAGCAGCACGAGCGGGCGATCGGTGGCCATGTCGGATGAGTCCTCCCCGCGGGATCGTAGCCTCGCGGCGCCGACGCGGCAAGCGTTCTTGGCGATCGGCGGGTTGCCCGGTGCCGGCGCCTCCGGTAAGGTGCAGGCTCATGCGCGCGCTCGTGATCGGAGCTTCCGGACAGGTGGGCGCGGCTCTCCTGCGCGTGCTGCGCGCGCGCGGCCACGAGGCCGTCGGCACCTGGGCCCACGAAGCTTTCCCCGGCCTGGTCCCGCTCGATTTCACCGACGCGGCGGCGACCGAGCGGCTGGTGGCCGGCACGCGCCCGGACTGGGTGCTCTGCCCCGCCGCGCTGAGCCACGTGGACTACTGCGAGACGCATCCGGAGGAGGCCTTCGCCGCGAACCTGCACGGCCCGCTCGCCGCCGCGCAGGCCGCCGCGCGCGCGGGCGCCGGCTTCGTTTACTACTCCTCCGACTACGTCTTCGACGGCGTGGACGGCCCCTACGCCGAGGACGCCCGCCCGCGCCCGCTCGGCGTCTACGGCCAGAGCAAGTGGGAGGGCGAGCAGGCGGTATTGGGCGCGCTCGAGCGCGTGCTGGTCGTGCGCACCAGCGTGGTCTACGGCCCCGAGCGCCAGGAGAAGAACTCCGCCTACCAGCTCATCCGCGCCTGCCGCAGCGGCAAGGGCTTCCGCCCGGCGGTGGACCAGCGCGCGAGCCCCAGCTACAACCCCGACGTGGCCGCCGCCACCGTGGAGTGCTGCGAGCGGGAGCTGCGCGGCACCTGGCACCTGGCCGGCGCCGACGTGCTCGACCGCATGGCCTACGCGCTCCTGGTCTGCCGCGTCTTCGACCTGGACGCCTCCTGCCTCACCCCCGCGACCACCGCCGAGCTCGGCCAGAAGGCGGCGCGCCCGCTCAACGGCGGCCTGCGGATCGCGAAGGCCCAGGCGCAGCTCCGCACCCCGCTGCGCGGGGCCGAGGCGGGGCTTCGCGCGATGCGCGCCGCGCTCGAGGCGGCGCCGCCGTCCGGCGCCTGAGCGGCCGTTGACCAGTCCCGAAACATACGGTACCCTCACAACTTGGCTGTCGTCCTGAGACGGTGACCGTAGCTCAATTGGTTAGAGCACTGGACTGTGGCTCCAGGGGTTGAGGGTTCGATTCCCTTCGGTCACCCCACTCCTGAAGTCGGCCAGGCTCGGGCGCCCATAGCTCAGCTGGATAGAGCGTTAGCCTCCGGAGCTAAAGGTCAGAGGTTCGAATCCTCTTGGGCGCACCATTTTTGTTGCAGGCAGTCTGATGTAGCAGCACCCGCCACGACGCGGGCCGTTAGCTCAGTTGGTAGAGCAGCTGACTCTTAATCAGCGGGTCCAAGGTTCGAGTCCTTGACGGCCCACCAATCAAGACAAGGGGTTCCGGGCTACCGGGACCCCTTCCTTGTCTCTACGGCAGGCTCATGTGTGATCTCTTGCGTGATTTTCGGAGCGGTCAGCACGGTATCGAGGCGGGCGACTGCTGAGCGGAGGTGTTCGGGCGACAGGTGTGCGTAGCGCATCACCATCGCCAGGGAGCTGTGGCCGAGTAGGTCCTTCAGCTCGGGCAGGGTGGCGCCCCTCTGGACGGCCCAGGAAGCGAAGGTGTGCCGCAGGTCATGGAACCGGAAGTCCTCGAGCCCTGCCGCCTTCACAGCAGCCTTCCAGTGGCCCCGGAAGGTGTACCAGCTCTGGGTTCCGAACACGAGCGCGTCACTGGCTGCGTCCGGCGCCCTGCGGGCCAGGAGGGCGTCCGCAGGGCCGTTCAGGGGCACTTCCCGGCGCCGGCCTGACTTCGTGCGCTCAAGGAGCACGACGCCCCGGGCGCGGTCTACCCGGTCCCAGGTCAGGCCGAGCAGCTCTCCCTGGCGCATGCCGGTGTACAGGGCCAGCTCCGCCAGATCCGCCAAGTTGGGGTTGGTCTGCTTCCGGCACTTCTCGAGCAGGTTGGACGCTTCCTCTGGCATTAGCCACCGAAGGCGGCCCTGGGATTCCTTCTCTAGCCGGATCTTGGGTACGGCCGGGAGCACCTCCCACTCGTCACACGCCAGGCGCAGCAAGTGCCGCAGGAGCGCTAGCGGGCGATTGACCGCCGCGGGTGAGAGAGGCTGCGCGCCTTGGCCCCGCGTAACGGCGAGTCGCTTTGCGCGATACTCGCTGATTCGACTGGCCGTGATCTCTACTAAGGCGGTGTCCTTCCCAAACTCGGTCTTGAAGTGCTCGAGGATGCGTCGGTCGTTTGTGACCGACCGCTTGCGTGCCTTGGCGGCGAGATAACGCTCGGCTGCTTGGTAAAGCGTGAGACCCGACCCGGGTGCCTTCGGCTGCTCGACCTTGAGCACGAAGGCTGCTAGAGCGTTCTCGGCGTCCTCCCGTGTCCACTCCGCCTTGAACTGGCGCACCTGTTGGCAGCCGCGGCATGACCCGCCGACGCATGTTCTACGATGCTTGCCCATTTCGACCGTGACGAATCCCCACGCCTTGCGCTTGGTGCGCT
>DATFGS010000103.1:0-1961 GCA_035249225.1 Candidatus Methylomirabilota bacterium
GGAGAGCGCGATGGCCTCGCAGAGGCCGAGACCGTCGCCCAGGCTCGGGCAGTAGAGTCCGGCGAAGCCCTCCTCCTCGAGGCGCCTCGCCATCTCCACGGTGGCCTTGCGGCGGCCGGGGACCGCGGCGAGGCTGACCGCCGGCTTGCGGGTCACCGCCACGGGACCGCTCC
Organism: Candidatus Methylomirabilota bacterium; assembly: GCA_035249225.1. Lineage (GTDB taxonomy): Bacteria > Methylomirabilota > Methylomirabilia > Rokubacteriales > CSP1-6 > CAMLFJ01. The sequence goes on from DATFGS010000103.1 coordinate 174, forward strand.
ACCCCACTTGTTGAACGAGGTGGTCTCCGACGTGGGCTTCCGCTTGCTCGGCCCGTAGGGCACCGCGGGGTAGCCGAGCGGGATGCAGAAGTGGAAGGTCATCTCCTTGGGAATGCCGAACATCGCGTGGAAGCGGTCCATGACCTTGGCGTGCAGCGTGGTCGGCAGCGAGCCGATGCCGAGGGCGTGGGCGGCCAGCATGAGATTCTGGCAGGCCGGGATCACCGAGTTGGCCCCGCCGCCGGGCGCGGTGAAGGCGAAGACGACGCACGGCACGTCCTTCATGTCCTCGGACAGGCCCATCGCGGAGCGGTGGTTCTTGTCGGTGAGCGGGATGTCCTCCGGCTTCGTCCACCGGTGGTCGTCCCAGCGCTTGGCCCACCACGCTTCCTTGTAGAGCGCGCCGAACTCGCGGATCTTCGCGCGGTCGTTCACGATCAGGAACCGCCCCACCTGGTTGTTGCCGCCGTTGGGGGCCTTCACCGCGGCCTCCATCAGCAGGTGGAGATCCTCGACCGGGATCGGATCCGGCCGCATCTTGCGGGTAGACCGCTGGGTGAAGATCGCGTTCCCGATGGGCATGGTCAGACGGTCCTGCATGGCCTTACCTCCTGAGGGTGGACGTCACGCGGCGAGCACGCGCTCGAGCCAGCGGGCGACGTCGGCGATCTCCTCCGCCGAGACGGAGTGCGGGATCGGGTACTGGTGCCAGTCGATCCGGTAGCCGAGCTCGCCGAGCTGCGCGCGCCCCTGCTCGGCCATGGCCTGGGGGATCATCGGATCGTGGAGGCCGTGCGCCCAGAAGATCGGCACGTCGCGGTTCGCGGGCGCCAGCTCGGGGTCGACCGCGTTGGCGAGCGGCAGGTAGCACGAGAGCGCGAGGATGCCGGCGAGCCGGTCCGGGTGGCGCAGCCCCACGTGGAGCGCCATCGCGCCGCCCTGGGAGAAGCCGGCGATCACGAGGCGGCCGGGGGCGATGCCGCGCTGCCGCTCCCGCGCGAGCAGGGCCTCGATCTGCCGCGCGGACTGGCGCACGCCCGCCTCGTCCTCGCGCCGCACGCCCGCGAGCGCGCGCACGTCGTACCACGCGCGCATGACGTGCCCCTGGTTGATCGTGACGGGCCGGAGGGGGGCGTGCGGGAACACGAAGCGGACGCGCGCCGCGGCGGGCAGGCGCAGCTCCGGCACGATCGGTTCGAAGTCGTGCCCGTCGGCGCCGAGCCCGTGCATCCAGATCACCGCCGCGTCCGGCTTCGGCGCGGTCTCGATCTCGATCGCTTCCAGCAGGTCTACCGGCACTCCTTCACCCAGTCCGCGGTCTCCACCGTCACGCGATAGCGCGCGCCCGCGTCCGCCACCGGCACCGCGAACAGCGAGCGCCCGCCCGACAGCACGTCGCCCACCACGCGCCGCCGGTAGCTGCTCGCCACCGCGCCGTCGGCGCCGAGCTGATCCACGCGGAGCCAGACGTTGGCGGCGTCCTTGATGTTGGAGTTGTGCAGGTAGCCCACCACCTGCGCCCGCCCCGCCCGCGTGGGCTCGACGGTCCACTCCGGCCGCAGCGATTCGGCGTAGGGCACGCCGTGATCCTGCGCGGCCGCGCTCGCGACCACGCCCAGCAGGACCCCCACCGTCAGGACGACCATCCGGCCCCGGCTCGACATGGGCCCGAGTGTACCGCCAAGCCGCCATTGTTGTCTCCTGAGGTAAAGTACATCCGTGACGCGCCTTCGCCGGGCTTCCGGGCTGACCGCGCTCCTCGCCCTCCTGCTGACCACCGCCGCCGCG
>DATFGS010000104.1:0-6301 GCA_035249225.1 Candidatus Methylomirabilota bacterium
GGACGCGCGGAGCCATGACACGCTGCTGAGCCATTCACGGAGAGCCGAGCTGGCGAAGGAGCAACAGCCCTTCGCGATTATCCTCGGTTGTTCGGATTCGCGGGTGCCGGCAGAGATCGTATTCGACCAAGGGCTCGGCGACCTGTTCGTGATCCGGGTTGCCGGGAACATCGTTGCTCCCTCGCAAGTCGGCAGCGTCGAGTTCGCGGCGGCCCGATTCGGGACACGGCTGGTGGTGGTTCTGGGGCATTCCCAGTGTGGGGCGATACTGGCCACCTTGGAAGAACTTCAGCGGCCGGCGGCCAACCAATCACGCAACTTGCGCTCGATCGTTGACCGTATCCGGCCTTCCGTCGAGGCGTTGCTGAAGGCCGGGCTCAGCCACGACTTGGATGCCCTCGTGCGGCACGCCGTTCGAGCCAACATCGGCCTTTCGGTCGACCACTTACGGCACGGCTCTGAGGTTCTGGAGCAACTGGTCCAGGATGCTGGCCTCCTCGTGATCGGCGCCGAGTATTCCCTGGAGACCGGAGTCGTCGAGTTCTTCGATGGCGTGGAGGCCGGCTAAGGACATGCGGACATGAGGCGGACCGGCGTTCCGCACACAGGCCGTCTCCTTCTCGTCGTCCTCATCGCCACGCTCGGCTGTGCGTCGCCGACGCGCCCACACCAGGACGGCGCGGGGGTGACCGGGCGGCCCCCCGCCGAGTGGTCCGGGGGTTCGGGGCCTCGATTCGCGGCGGGCGGCCCGGACGCCCTAGAGTACGGCGCGAACGAGGGCTATCCCGTCAAGGCGATCAATCGGCTCCCGTTCTTTGTCGGCGTATTCAGTCATTACGACCAGCTCCTCGAAGGTCGGACGGCCAGGCGAGCCGCCGCGCCGTCACGGCTCCTCCGCGCGTCCGCCGAGCCGGCTCTGCGGTACGAGTACCGGGGGGAGACCCGCTCACTCGACGACTACCTGGCGCGCAACCCGGCCACCGGACTTCTCGTCGCGCGCGGTGACACGATCCTCGTGGAGCGCTACCAGTACGCGCGGACCGATCGGCATCGCCTGACCTCGTTTTCGATGGCCAAGACGGTTACGGCCATGCTGGTCGGCATCGCGATCGGCGAGAATCTCATCCGTTCGGTGGACGATCCCGCCGGAGCGTACGTCCCCGCGCTCGCGGACACGGAGTACGGTCGCACGTCGCTCCGGCACCTGCTGCAGATGTCGTCGGGCGTCCGCTTCACCGAGAACTATTCGGGTCAGGATGATGTCGCCCGGCTGTTTGCCGCGACGGTCCTCCAGGGCGGCCCGGGCGGGGTGGAGGCTGTGAAGCCGTACAACGAACGAGGCCGCGCGGGCGGCGGCGTCTTCTCGTACGCTTCTGCCGAGACCCAGGTGCTGGGCTTGGTTCTGCGAGGGGCGGTCGGACGTCCGGTCGCCGAGTACTTCCGGGAGAAGATCTGGGAGCCGATCGGGGCCGAGGCAGACGCGACCTGGATCATCGACGCGTCGGGGCAGGAGGCAACCTACTGCTGTCTCAATGCGGTGCTGCGCGACTACGCTCGGCTCGGCTTGCTGCTCGCACACGACGGTCGGCTCGGCGACCGGCAGATCGTGCCGGAGGCGTGGGTGCGGGCTGCCACCACCATCTCCGCGGACGACTGGCACCTCAAGGGAGCATGGCCCCCGAACTTCGGCTACGGCTATCAGACCTGGATCTTCGCCGGCGAGCGCCGCATGTTCGCTCTGCTCGGCGCGCACGGCCAGGCCATCTACGTCGACCCGTCGAGCCGTCTCGTCATGGTTCACACGGCGGTGCGCAAGCGACCCGACGATCCCAACGACGAGACCATCGCGCTGTGGCGACGCGTCGTGGATGTGCTCGGGACGGGACCTCGTTGAGGCGCCAACGGTCAACGCGGTGATACTGATCGGCGCGATTCTCGGATCCGAGATCCTCCTCCCGTCGAACCCGGCGATGCGCGTCTACGCGCTCGCGAGCGGATGAAGGCCGGGGCGACGGTTCACGCCGCCGACGGCTTCTCCACCGGCTCCAGCCGCTCCACCGGCTTCAGCCCCAGCTTGAGCACCACCGGCAGCACGATCAGCGCGGCCACGAGGCCGCACGCGGAGCCCAGGGTCAGCAGGAGGCCCAGGCTGAAGATGCCCTGGTGGGTGGCGATCATGAGGCTGCCGAAGCCCACCATGGTGGTGATGCCGTTCAGCGCGACCCCGAGCACCGCGCTGCGGGCGACGAGCGGCCCGCCGTGGGCGCGGCCCTCCAGGTGGCTCAGGATCACGTTGAGGCCGAACTCGGCGGCGGTGCCGATGATCAGGGGCAGGCCCCAGATGTTGGCCAGGTTGAACTTGATGCCGAAGACCTGCATGAGCCCGACGGTCCACAGCACGCCCAGCACCATCGGCACGAGGCCGAGCGCGCTCTCGCGCAGGCGCCGGATCATGAGGACGCTCAGGCCGCCGACGAGGACGAAGGCGTAGAGGCTTCCGCTGAGGTAGGCGCGCTCCATGAGCACCGTCGCCTCGTAGGTGATGACGGGCGGGCCGGTGACGTCGGGATCCACCGTGCGCAGCTCCCGCACGAATTGGGCCGCGCCCGCCTTCTCCCAGATGTCCACCTTGGGGTGGATCTGGATGAGGAAGCGGCCGTTCTCCCCGATGAACTTGCGACGCAGCTCTTCCGGCACGTCCTTGATGGTCACGGAGGTGGGGTTGAGGTTGCGCTGCAGGCTGTAGAACTTGTTCACGAAGTCGCGGTAGAGCTGGGCCTGCAGGTAGTTGAGCGCGGCCTCCGCCGAGTCGCGGTTGCTGCGCGCGAGCAGGCGCTGCACCGCGATCGTCTTGTCGCGCACCACCCGGATCTCCGCGGGCAGCTTGGCCCCCGCCTCCACCGCGACCACGTCGAAGCGCCGCTTGATGTCGGCGAGCGCCTGCTTGAGCCGATCGAGATCCACCGGGCTCGAGCGGCCGACGCGGATCGGCGCCACCAGGGGGGCGAAGCTCTTGACCAGGGCGATCTTCTCGACCTGGTCGTCCGGGATCACGCGCAGGACCGAGTCGGTCTCGGAGACCGACGGCAGCTTCTCGAAGGCCGCCTGCTTGGCCCGCAGCTCCTCGAGCGACGAGGCGGAGGACAGTCCATTGAACGCGGACCGGCCCGTGCTCGCGAGGATACGGCGCTCCCAGGCCACCGACTCGGTACCCTTGGCCTGCAGGTTGAGCACGTTGTAGTCGAAGCCCACGCGGGGCACCGCCCAGAGCGACAACGCGGTGAGGATGCCCGCTCCGATCAGGACGGTGCGGGGATACGTGACCAGGCGGTCGAGGAGGGGCACGCGGATGCGCTCGAGCTGATGCGCCCGCGGCCGCTGCCCCCGCGGGCGATCCGCGTGGCGCGCGTCCACGAAGACCAGGATCGCGGGGAAGAGGGTGATCATCCCGACCCAGGCGATCAGGATCGCGATGCCCGCGATGAAGCCCAGCTCCTGGATGCCGCGGAAATCGGTGAGCATCAGGACGAAGAATGTCCCGGCCGCGGTCAGCGCGCCCGCCAGCATCCCCGGCCCGGTGCGCGCCGCGGTGAGCTCGAGGGCCTCGCGCAGGCTCCGGCCCAGGAAGATCTCCTCCTCGTAGCGGAAGAGGTAGTAGATCCCATAGTCGATGCCGATGCCGACCACGATGGAGATGAACATCACCGAGAAGAGGGTGAGGTGCCCCACCGTGAGGGTGACCACGCCCATGGACCAGGCCAGGGTCACCGCGAGCACCCCCAGCATCAGCAGTGGCTTGCCGACCCGCACGAAGGCCAGGGTCATGACCAGCAGCGTGAGGGCGAACGCGAGCACGTCCGAGATGCTGCTGTCGTGGAACGCCGCGGTCATCTCGTCGTTGGAGAGAGCCGGGGCCCCGGTCACGCCCGCCTGCACGTTCGGGAAGGCGGGCCGCAGCCGGGCGACCGCCTCCCGGATCGTCTCGATGGCGGCCTGGTCGCCCATGAAGCTGCCCTTCTGGCTGGGCGGGGTCTCCACCAGGATGAAGAGCAGACTCTTGTCGTCGGAGAGGAAGTAGCCCGCGTCGTCGGGCGGGTCCTCGCCGAAGGAGAAGAGCGTGCCCCAGGGCGAGCGGTAGGGCGCGGGCCGCTCCAGGCGGCTCGCCACCTGGTCCAGCAGGACGCGCAGGAAGCGCGTGTCCACCGGCAGGTCCTTGTCCTGCAGCCCGATGTCGAAGAGGTTGGAGACGAAGGCGGCGGCCATCTGGGTGTTCACGCCCTCGAGCAGGCGAGCCAGGCTCGGGTCGCCCGCGAAGCTCTCCATGAACTCCTGGTGGTCGAAGATCTTGTCGCGGATCTCCCGCAGCTCGGGGGTGGAGAGGTAGAGGAGCTGCCGGCCCTCGAACCGCTTGGGGTCGATCCGGTAGGCGACCCGCTGGAACTTGATCGGCGCCTGCTTCAGCTCCTCGGTGAGGCGCGCCGCGTAGGCGCGCGCGCCCTCGAAGGAGCCGGCCTCCACCACCACCACGATGTCCTCGAGCTCGCCGAACTCCTTGGCGTACTCCGCGTAGCGGAGGACGTAGCCCGCGTCCTGGGGGAGGAGCGCGCGGGTGGAGGTCTTGAAGGTGAGCGCGTGCGCGGTGTAGGCGACCGCGGCCGCCGCGAGCAGGAGGGAGATCGCCACCGTGACGCCGGGCCGGCGGCAGGACAGGCGCACCAGCCGGCGGAGAACACGGCCGGTGCGGGAAATCGCGATCATGAACCGGGAACGACGACGGCGCGGCTACTCGGCGCCGTTGATGAACGTTTCCAGGCGCGTGTGCGCCACCTCGTCGGACCACTGCTCGGGCGGAGACTTCATCAGGTACGCGGAGGGCGCGAGCAGGGCGCCCTTGATGCCGCGATCCATCGCGATCTTGCAGGAGCGGATCGCGTCGATCACCACCCCCGCCGAGTTGGGCGAGTCCCACACCTCGAGCTTCAGCTCGACGTTGATCGGCTGGTCCCCGAAGCTGCGGCCCTCGAGCCGGATGTGCGCCCACTTGCGGTCCTCGAGCCACGGCACGTAGTCGCTGGGGCCGATGTGGATGTTGTCGTCGGCCATGTCGTGGGCGAGCTGGGAGCGGACCGCGTCGGTCTTGGAGATCTTCTTGGAGTGCAGCCGCTGGCGCTCCAGCATGTTGTAGAAGTCGGTGTTGCCGCCCACGTTGAGCTGGCTGGTCCGCTCGAGCCGCACCCCGCGGTCCATGAAGAGCTTGGTCAGGATGCGGTGGATGATGGTGGCGCCCACCTGACTCTTCACGTCGTCGCCCACCACCGGGAGCCCGCGATCCTCGAAGCGGCGGCGCCAGTACTCCTCCCGGGCGATGAACACCGGGATGCAGTTGACGAAGCCGCAGCCCGCGTCGAGCACCTGCTCGACGTACCACTTGGTCGCCATCTCGCTGCCCACCGGCAGGAAGTTGACCACCACGTCGGTGCGGGTCTCCCTCAGGATGCTCTTGATATCCGCGGTGCTGCCGGGGGCCTTGGTGATGATCTGGGACAGGTAGTGCCCCAGGCCGTCGTGGGTCATGCCGCGCTGGACCGGCACCCCCAGGCGGGGGACCTCCGCGAAGCGGACCGTGTTGTTGGGCTTGGCCGCGATGGCCTCGCCCAGGTCCAGGCCCACCTTGTTCGCGTCGATGTCGAAGGCGGCCACGAACTCGATATCGCCCACGTGATAGCCACCCAGCCGGGGACGCATGAGGCCGGGGATGAAGCCGTCGTCGGGCACACCCTTGTAGTAGTGAACGCCCTGGACGAGGGCGGACGCGCAGTTACCGACACCGACCACCGCAACGCGAACAGATCCCACGGCCGCCTCCTCAGCGATTCGTCGCCGCGACATGCGGCGGCGCGACAAGACCCACAGAGTCTACCATGGGGTCCGAGCGCCGGCCGCAGACCTAGGCCGGGGGACGCTCGGTGGGATGCCGCATCGTCGCGCGCCCGGAGACGCCCAGGGCCAGGAACCCCACAACGGCCCAGGTGATCTCGCGCAGCCGCCGCACCAGCACGTAGGAGAGGCCGGCCGCCGCGCCCAGGCCGAAGGCCTCGAAGAAGACCACGTAGCCGCCCTCGAGGGCCCCGAGCGAGGCGGGTACCATGAAGCTGGCGAACTTCACGCCGCTCGCGAAGGATTCGACGATCAGGGCGATGCCGAACGGGGCCGGGGTCCCGAGCAGGTACAGCACGAGGTAGATCTCGAGGCCTCCGGTGGCCCAGGCCACCGCGTGCACGATGGCGGAGCCGACGAGACT
>DATFGS010000105.1:0-5234 GCA_035249225.1 Candidatus Methylomirabilota bacterium
CGGGCGCGGCGCAGCCGAGCGCGCGGCTGAGCGCGCGCCCGAGCCCCGCCGAGCCGGCGATCAACGTGCCGGGCACCGCGAGGGCGGCCTCCGCGAGGGTGGCCAGGTCGGCGTCGGTCTCCGCGTCCGCGGCGACCAGAGCGCCGCGGTGGCGCTCGAGCACGTGCGCGACCTTCTCCACCCCGGCCCGGACGTCGTCGAGCCCGAGCGGGACCACCGGCGCTCCGCCCGCGAGGAGGGCCGTCATCTCGGAGCCGGCGGCGCGGAAGGCGGGGTCCCGGGCGATCGCGGATTCATGGACGGGGACGGAGTCGACCAGGAGGCGGCCATGACGCACGACGCGGCGCTGGGCCGGGAAGGCGGGGCAGACGAGCGCGCCCGTGAAGGGAGGGCCGTGCTCCAGCAGCGCGGTCAGCTCGGCGCCGACGGCGCCGCGCAGGGTGGAGTCGATCTTCTTGAGCACGGGACCCGCAGCGAGCCGCTCGCCGAGCGGCCGCGCGGCGGCGTGGAGCGCGGCGGCGGCCTCCCGGGGCGACAGGGCGCGGCTCTCGGTGTCCACCGTGATCACCGGCGTCAGCGCCGAGGAGCCCGCGACGGTGAGCGCGGGGGCCGCGAGCACGCCGACCGGGCCCGCGCCCGCGAAGAGGCAGCCCGTATCGCAGGCGCCGGTCAGGTCATCGGCGATGATCGTGACCACCTGAGATGGTGTTGCCGCCATGAGTGAATAACCGTATCACAGAACGGCCCTCCGCACGGACGGCGCCCGCCGCGGGGAGGCCGCCGCCCCGGGGTGTATACTCAGCGCGTGAAAAGCCGCGTCGTCGTGGCGCTCCTGGCCCTTGCCGCGGTGCTGGCGCCGGGCGGGGCGGCGGGAGAGGACCCGGTGGCGGCCCTCTCGCTGATTCGCCCCAAGCCGGCCAAGGACGCCCCGGACTTCGAGCTCCGCACGCCCGACGATCGCGTCATCCGCCTGGCCGATCTCAAGGGCAAGGTGGTGTTCCTGAACTTCTGGGCCACCTGGTGCGAGCCCTGCCGGGAGGAGATGCCGAGCATGGAGCGCCTGCACCTGGCCTACAAGGACCGCGGCCTCGTGGTGCTCGCGGTCTCCCTCGACTCGCAGGGCGCGAGCGTGGTGAGCCCGTTCGTGAAGAAGTTCGGGCTCACGTTCCCGATCGGGCTCGATCCGCGGATGGCGGTGCGCGAGCGCTACGGGGTCTGGGCGGTGCCGTCCACCTTCCTGATCGACCGCACGGGCAAGCGCGTGCTGTTCGCGAACGGGGCGCGCGAGTGGGACGGCAAGCCGGCCCGCGCGGTCATCGAGTCGCTGCTCAAGTGACCGAGTCGCTCGGCGTCTTCGTCGCGTTCTCGGCCGGGCTCTTCTCCTTCCTGTCGCCCTGTGTGCTGCCGCTCTTCCCGTCGTATCTCTCGTTCATCACCGGGATGTCGGTGGACCGGCTCACCCACGAGGTGACCGCGGGGGCCCGCACCCGCGTGCTCCTGCACTCGGTCGCCTTCATCCTGGGCTTCAGCGTGGTCTTCGTGAGCCTGGGCGCCTCGTTCAGCGCGGCCGGCCAGTTCCTGCTCGACTACCGCGAGTGGATCCGGATCGCGGGCGGCCTGCTCATCGTCGTGTTCGGCCTCTACATCGCGGGGGTCCTGCGCATCGGGATCTTCGGCCGCACCCAGCAGCTGCAGGTCCAGAGCAAGCCCGCCGGGCTGCTCGGCTCCTTCCTGGTCGGCCTCACCTTCGCGATCGGCTGGACGCCCTGCGTGGGGCCGATCCTGGGCTCCATCCTCACCCTGGCCAGCAACGACAAGACGGTGAGCCAGGGGGTCACGCTGCTGCTCTTCTACTCGGCCGGTCTCGGGCTGCCGTTCCTGCTCTCCTCGGTGGCCCTCGGCAGCTTCCTCCGCTTCTTCAAGCGGTACCGGCCCTTCATCCCGACCGTGGAGCGCGCGGCGGGGGTCCTGCTGGTGCTCGTGGGCATCCTGGTCGCGACGAACTACTACGTGCTCCTGAACTCCTGGGCCATCAGCGTGACGCCGGAGTGGCTGCTCAAGCGTCTCTAACCCGGAAGGAGGCCGCATGGTGCTCCATCGGATCGGGTCCCGGTCGGCCGCGAAGGTGGTCGCGGTGCTCTACGCGATCTTCGGCCTCATCATGGGGGCCTTCTTCTCGCTCGCCGCGCTCTTCCGCGCCGACGGCGGGCACGCCCCGCTGTGGGGAGTCGCGGCGGTGGTGATCTTCCCGGTGCTCTACGGGGTCCTCGGCTTCCTCGTCACGCTCCTCACCACCTGGCTCTACAACGTGGTCGCGGGCGCGGTGGGCGGGATCGAGCTCGACCTGCGCTGACCGTCAGGACAGCCGCCCGATCCAGCCGGCGATCTCGTCCTGCACCCGCTCGAAGACCGCCTCCTGGGTGATCGGGCCGCGCTTCGGGACCTTGAACGAGTGATCGCCGCCCTCGACGACGTGCAGCGTCGCCCGCGGGCCCAGGGGGGCGAGAACGGGCCGGAGCTCCTCGGGCGTGCCGAAGGTGTCGCGGGAGCCCTGCACGATCAGCATCGGCTGCCGGATCTGCGCCAGGTGCTGCGCCCTGAGCTGCTCCGGCCGGCCGGGCGGGTGGAGCGGGTAGCCCAGGGCCACCACGCCGGCCAGCTCCGCGACGCCCTGGGCGGCCAGATGTGTGGCCATGCGCCCGCCCATGGACTTGCCGCCGATCACGAGTGGGCCGGCCGCGAGATCGGGCCGGGCGCGGATGGTCGCGATGACGTCGCGGAAGCAGGCCTCGAGCGCGGGGGCCCGATCGGGGAGCCGCCGGCCCTGCTCGGTGTACGGGAAGTTGAACGTCACGGCATGGCAGCCTCGCCGCGCGAGGGCCCGGGCGAAGTCCACCATGAAGGCGCTCGACTGCGGGGCGCCGGCGCCGTGGGCCAGGATCAGGGTGGCGAGAGGCCGCGCGGCCTCGGGGGCGGGATAGACGAGCGCGGTCACGCTGCCCGAGGCGACGGCGACGCGGACCGACTCGGGCAGGGGCGGCCTCAGGCCCTCAGAAGGTGTTCGGCGGCTTCCATCAGGCCCTCGGACAAGGTCGGGTGGGCGTGAATGGTCACGGCCACGTCCTCGACCAGCGCGGCGGTCTCCACGGCCAGCGTCGCCTCGGCGATCAGCTCGCCGGCGCCTGGGCCCACGATGCCCACGCCGAGCACGCGTCCGGACGCGGCGTCGGCGACCAGCTTGGTGAGCCCGTCCGCCCGGCCGATCGTCGCCGCGCGTCCGGAAGCCGCCCACTGGAATTTCGCTATCTTGACCGTCAGTCCCTGATCCTTGGCCTGAGCTTCGCCGAGCCCGCACCAGGCGATCTCGGGATCGGTGAAGACGACGGCCGGGATCGCCACGTTGTCGAACGCAGCAGGGCGCCCGGCCAGCACCTCCGCGGCGACCTTGCCCTGTCGCATCGCCCGGTGCGCGAGCATCGGCTCGCCGGTGACGTCACCCACCGCGTAGATCCGCGGGTCCTCGGTCCGGCAGTGGGCGTCCACCTGGACGAAGCGGCCGCGCTCGGTGAGGCGCGCCCGGGTGGCTTCGAGGCCGATGCCCTCGGTCTCGGCGCGTCGGCCCACTGCCACCAGCACCCGGTCGAAGCGCTCCGTGCCCCGGCCCTCGAGATCGGCCTCGATCTCCGCGCCGGCCTCGCGGAGCGCGGTGACCTTCGTCTTCAGGTGGATGGCGGTGAAGAGCTTGTCCACCCGCCGCTGGAGCGGCTGGACGAGGTCGCGGTCCACGCCGGGCAGCAGGCCGTCGGTCATCTCGACCAGGGTCACTCGGCTGCCCAGCGTCGCGTAGACGGTGCCCAGCTCGAGGCCGATGTACCCGCCGCCGATCACGAGCAGCCGGTCGGGGATGTCGGGCAGCTCGAGCGCGGCGGTCGAGTCCATGATCCGCTCGCTCCGGAGCGCCAGGCCGGGCAGCCCGCTCGGACGCGAGCCGGTGGCCACGATGGCGTGCTTGAACCGGATCTTGCGCAGCGTCTCCCCGGCCTCGATCCGCAGCGTGCTCGCGTCCTCGAAGACGCCGCGCCCGCCGATCACCTCGACGCCCCTGGCCTTCGCCACCGAGGCGAGGCCCCGGGCCAGCTTGCTCACGACCCGCTCCTGCTTCCACTTCCGGAGCGGGTCGAGCGAGATGCGCGGCTCGCCGAAGTCCACCCCGAACTCCTTCGCGCGCTCGGCCTCGCTGAGCACCGCGGCCACGTGCAGGAGCGCCTTGCTGGGGATGCAGCCCTCGAAGAGGCAGGCCCCGCCCAGGCGCTGGGCCGCGTCGATCACCACGGTCTCGAGGCCGAGCTCGGCGCAGCGGAAGGCGGCGGAGTACCCGCCCGGCCCGCCGCCCAGCACGGCCACCTCCACCTCGTCCACGAGATCGCCCATGACCATCGCTCACCACTCCCAGAGGAGCCGCTCGGGCGCCTCGAGCAGCTGCACGATCTCGGTGGCGAAGCGGGCGCCGTCGGCGCCGTCGGCGACGCGGTGGTCGAAGGTGAGGGTGAGCGGCAGCAGGAGCCGCGGCACGATCTGGCCCTGGCGCACCACCGCCTCCTGGCGGGCGCGCGCCACCCCGAGGATGGCGACCTCGGGGTAGTTGATGATGGGGATCGCGGCGGTGCCGCCCAGCGCGCCGATGTTGGTGATGGTGAAGGTGCCGCCGCGCAGGTCGTCGAGGGTGGCCTTGCCGTCGCGGACGCGCTGGGCCAGCGCCCCGAGCTCCCGCGCGATCTCGAGCACCGGCTTGCGGTCGAGCTCGCGCAGAACCGGCACGATCAGGCCGCGCTCGGTCGCCACCGCGACCCCGAGGTTGTAGTAGCGCTTGAGCACCAGCTCGCCCGCGGCCGGGTCGAGGCTCGCGTTGAACGTGGGATGGCGCACGAGGCTCAGCGCCGCCGCCTTCAGCAGGAACGAGGTCAGGGTGAGCGTGACGCCCTTGGCGCGCCCCGCCTCGAGGTTGCGCGTGATGATCGCGTCCAGGTCAGTGATGTCGGCGCGGTCGAAGTGGGTGACGTGGGGGATGAGCGCGGCCGAGAGCGTCATCCGCTCGGCGATGGTCCGGCGCAGATGGGAGAGCGGCGCGCGCTCCACCGGGCCCCACTGCTCGAACCGCGGCAGCGGCGGGGCCTCGAGCCCCACCGTGGCCAGCGGCTTGGCGGGACCGGCCGGCGCGGCGGGCCGGGCCGCGG
>DATFGS010000106.1:0-3780 GCA_035249225.1 Candidatus Methylomirabilota bacterium
CGGGAGCTGGTCGCGACGGGGACGATCCACAGCTACCTGCGAATGCTCTGGGGCAAGAAGGTCATCGAGTGGTCGCCCACCCCCGAGGAGGCCTACGCGACGCTGGTGCACCTCAACAACAAGTACGCGCTCGACGGCCGCGACCCGAACTCCTACACCGGCATCCTCTGGTGCTTCGGGCTCTTCGACCGCCCGTGGGCGCCCGAGCGGAAGGTCCTCGGCACGGTGCGCTACATGTCCTCGGAGAACACCGCGAAGAAGTTCAAGCTCGGCCCCTACCTCGCCTACGTCGCCTCGCTCGGCTCGGGCTAGCCGCCGTTTGCGGGGGAGGCTCGGAGGGGGCCACCGGGGCCCCCTCCGGATGACCTAGTCGGCCTGTCGCCGCAGGAACGCCGGCACGTCCAGATCTTCCTCCACCGGCTCCTCCCCTTCCGCCCGGAGGTCGGCGATCCGCTTCCGCCAGTCCTTCGAGGGCGCCGGACCGCCGCGCGGCCCCGGGGCGATCGGGACCACCTTGGAGCTCGGCAGCGTCGCTTCCTTTCGCTCCGTGAATCCGGTCGCGATCACGGTGATGCGCACCTCGTCGTGCAGGCTCTCGTCGATCACCGCGCCGAAGATGATGTTGGCCTCCTCGTGGGCGGCCTCCTGCACGATGCGCGCGGCCTCCTCGACCTCGTGGATCGAGAGGTCGGCGCCGCCGGTGAAGTTGATCAGGATGCCGCGCGCGCCCTCGATCGAGGTCTCGTCGAGCAGCGGGCTCGCCACCGCCTTCTGGGCCGCGTCGAGCGCGCGGTTCTCGCCCTTGCCGAACCCGGTGCCCATGAGGGCCATGCCCATGCCGGACATGATCGTGCGCACGTCGGCGAAGTCGAGGTTGATCAGGCCCGGCACCAGGATCAGGTCCGAGATGCCCTGCACCGCCTGGAGCAGCACGGTATCGGCGACCTTGAAGGCCTCGAGCAGTGGGGTGCCGCGATCCACCACCGCGAGCAGTCGCTGGTTCGGGATCGCGATCAAGGTGTCCACCACCGCGCGCAGCTCGGCCATGCCCGCCTCGGCCTGGAGCGCGCGCTTGCGGCCCTCGAACGCGAACGGCTTGGTCACCACCGCGACCGTGAGGATACCGAGCTCCTTGGCCACCGAGGCCACGATCGGCGCGGAGCCGGTGCCGGTGCCGCCGCCCAGGCCCGCGGTGACGAACACCATGTCGGCGCCTTCCAGCTCCTTCTTGATCGCCTCGCGATCCTCCAGCGCCGCGTTCTTGCCGACCTCCGGATCGGAGCCCGCGCCGAGCCCCGAGGTGAGCCGCGCGCCGAGCTGGAGCTTCACCGGCGCGGGCGACGACTTGAGCGCCTGCAGGTCGGTGTTGGCGACGATGAAGTCCACGCCGGTGAAGGAGGCCGCCATCATGCGGTTGACCGCGTTGGAGCCGCCCCCGCCGAGGCCGATCACCTTGATCTTCGCCGCCTCGCGCTCATCCTCCAGCTCGAACACCGGTCGCCGCCCCTGAGTGTGCTCCATCGAGTCCTCCTTCAATCGAGCTCGTGGTTGCCGCGCCCGGACGGGCGGCACGTTCGTGAACAGCTCCGCCTGTCCGGCGGCGCGCGAAGGCTTCCCCTCGCCGCCTCCCTTAGAAGAGTTCCGCAAACCAGTCCCTCAGGCGCCGGCCGGTGCGACCGACCAGCGTACCGTCGTCCACCTCGGTGGGGCCGCCGCCGGTGCCGTGACCGCGCGCGCCGTAGAGCGCGAGCCCCACCGCGGTGGCGTGGATCGGGCTCTGCACCACGTCGGCGAGTCCGGAGAGCCCGGTGGGCACCCCGCGCCGCACCGGCATGTCGAAGATCTGCTCGGCCAGCTCGGGCACGCCGTGCATGATCGAGCTGCCGCCGGTGACCACCACCCCGCCCGCCGCCACGTCGTTGAGGCCGCCGCGCACCAGGTCGCGCGCGACGAGGGTGAAGATCTCCTCCACCCGGGGCTGGATGATCTCGGACAGGATCTGGCGCGAGAGCTGCCGCGCCTTGCGGCCGCCCACGCTCGGCACGTCCACCACCTCGTCCTCCCGCACCAGCGCGGTGAGGGCGCAGCCGTGCCGCTTCTTCAGCTCCTCCGCGTCCGCGGTCGGCGTGCGCAGCCCCACCGCGATGTCGTTGGAGATGTGGTCGCCGCCCAGGGGCAGGCTGCTCGTGTGCCACACCGAGCCGTCCCGGAAGAGGGCCACGTCGGTGGTGCCGCCGCCCAGGTCGATCAGGAGAATGCCGAGCTCCTTCTCCTCGGCGGAGATCACCGCCTCCGCGGAGGCGAGCGGCTCCAGCACCAGGTCCTGCACCTGCAGGCCCGCCCGGTTGACGCTGCGGACCACGTTGCGCACCGAGGTGGTGGCCCCGGTGACGAGGTGCACCTCCACCTCGAGCCGGACCCCGGACATGCCGAGCGGCTCCTTCACCCCGTCCTGGTCGTCCACCAGGAAGGTCTGCGGCAGCACGTGGATGATCTCGCGGTCCTGGGGCAGGTTGACCGCACGGGCCGCGTCGAGCGCGCGGTCGATGTCGGCCTGGCTCACCTCGCGGTGCTTGCCGGAGACCGCCACCACCCCGCGGCTGTTGATGCCGCGGATGTGCCCGCCCGCCACCCCCGCGATCACCGACTGGATCTCGACGCCCGCCATCTCCTCGGCCTCGGCCACCGCGTGCTTGATGGACTCGACGGTGGAGTCGATGTTCACCACCACGCCCTTGCGCAGCCCGCGCGACGGGCTCACCCCGACGCCGATGATGTCGAGGTTGCCGACCGGCGACCAGTCCGCGATGACGCAGCAGATCTTGGTCGTGCCCACGTCCAGTCCGGCGATGACCTGACGCACTCGGGATCTGGCCATTCCCCTCCTCACCTCGCCACGGTCTTGAGAACCACCTGATCGCGGAAGCGCAGATCGATCGCGCTGACCGGCTCGCCTCCCGCCCGCACCTGGGCCAGCACGCCCTGCAGCCGGCCGAGCCGGGCCTCCCAGTCCTCCGCGCCCAGCCGCACCTCGACGCCCTCCACCGTGTAGAGCACGGGGCCGTCGGGCCGGCTCACGTCGATCTCCGAGATCTGCCGCAGGAGCGCGGTCTCCGAGCGCAGCAGCACCCGCAGCAGCGAGATCCCGGCGGCCACCCGCGGAGCGGGGGTCCCGTCGCCCGCCGCGAGGTCGGCGGGGCTCAGCCCGGTGATCACCGGGGCCTGCGGCACCACCGCGCGCGTCTCCGCGCCCAGGCTCACGCCCTGCTCGTCGATCCAGTGCAGCCGGCCCGCGTGGGCGAGGGTGAAGGGCCGCCGCTCTTCCACCGCCACCGTGACCCGGTTGGGGAAGCGCCGCACCAGGTCGGCGCGCCGCACGAGCGGCAGCGCCTCGAGCCGGGCCACCACCGCGCCCCGATCGAGTCGGAAGAGATTGGTGCCCGGACCGATGCCGGAGGCCGCCACGATCTCCTCCGGGGTGAGGCGGCTCGCCCCCACCACCGCGACCTCGGTGATCGCGAAGCGGGGCGAGGTGAGCAGCCACCCTCCCGCGGCGACCCCCGCGCCGAGCACCAAGAGCGACACGCCGATCGGCACGATGCGCGCGGCGATCCACCGCGCGCGCCGGCTCACCCGCCGCGCGAGCCGCGCCCGGGACACGCGCTGCCGCTCCATGGCCCGGCCCTGCCCGGCCAGGTCCTCGACCCGCGCCCGCCCGCCGCGCGGGGAAATTACCGAGCTATGGGCGCGCATGAGCACCGGAACGAGGGCGGGCGCCGG
>DATFGS010000107.1:0-1322 GCA_035249225.1 Candidatus Methylomirabilota bacterium
CGAGACCACGCCGGCCACATGCACGACGGCCGCGGCGGCGAGCCCCACGCGCACCGCCCAGAGAGCCGCCGGCGTCGTTCGCAGCGCCGCCGCATAGCCGTCCGCCGCGGCGGGCCCGGAGAAGAGCGTCAGGTTGCCCGCCACGTGGAGGACCACCCAGATCCAGAGCAGGAGGCCGGAGGCCGCCACCAGCGCCTTGCGCCCCACCGTCGACCGCCAGAGCCGCGCGAGGACGTCCATGGCCACCTAGTCTGGACGACCCATTTTCATAAGTCATATGCATTAGCCTTTCACCGCAAGTAAGCGTAACTTATCAATCGATGCACCTGGAGACCCTCAAGACCTTCTGCGACCTGGTGGAGACGGGGAGCCTCTCCCGCGCGGCCCGGCTGAACCTCGTCTCGCAGTCCGCGGTGAGCCAGCAGCTCAGCGCGCTCGAGCGGCGCTACGGGCGGCGGCTGATCGAGCGCGCGCCGCGCATCGGCGCGCGGGCCACCGATGCCGGGCGGCTACTCTACGAGGAGGTGAAGCCGCTGCTCGAGCGGATGGGCGCGATCGAGCAACGGCTGCGCGCGCGTCCGGACGTCGTGGCGGGCACGGTGCGGGTGGCCACGGTCTACAGCGTGGGGCTCCACACCTTGCCCCCGGCCATCAAGCGCTGCCTGGCCGACCATCCCGAGGTCAACGTGCGGCTCTCGTACCGGCGCACCAACGAGGTGTACGCCGCCTGTCTGGACGGCGAGGTCGATTTCGGCATCGTGGCGGTGCCGGCGCGCCGGCCCGGGCTCGAGGTGGTGCCCCTCGGCCACGACGAGCTGGTGATCGCGGTGCCGCCCAGCCACGCGATCGCGCGGCGGGCTCGCTGCCCGCTCGCGGCCCTCGACGGGCAGCCCTTCATCGGGTTCGACCGGGACATTCCCACCCGCCGCCTGGTGGACGGCCTGCTGCGCCGCCACCGCGTGCGGGTCAGCTACACGATGGAGCTCGACAACATCGAAACCATCAAGCGGTCGGTGGAGGCCGGGCTCGGCCTCTCGCTCCTGCCCGCGCCCACGCTGATCGCGGAGGTGCGGGCGCGTACTCTGGTGGCCCGTCCGCCCGCCGAGGGGCCCTTCCACCGACCCATCGGCGTGATCCACCGGCGCACGCGCGAGATGTCGGCGGCGGGCCGCGCCTTCCTGGCCCTGCTCACCGCCGAGCTCGGCGCGCCCAGGCGCCGATAGCCGCGTCGTCCGAGCCGACTCACGGGAGCCTGAGCGCGATCAGCTCCTCGGGAACGTTGGCTCCGCCCAGGGGGAATGCCAGGTACTGCTTGCCCCCGG
>DATFGS010000108.1:0-2236 GCA_035249225.1 Candidatus Methylomirabilota bacterium
TGGCCACGCTGGCCGCGGGCGGCATGGGCGACCGCAAGATGAAGTTCGAGCCGCTCTCCGGCAACGAGTTCGTGCACGTGGCCCCGCCCTACTGCTACCGCTGCCCGTTCGGGCTCGAGCCCACGAGCTGCGAGCTGGCCTGCGTGAAGAACATGGAGACGACCATCCTGGGCGAGGGGCCCCAGACGGTGGCGGAGATCATCATCGAGCCGGTCATGAGCGCGGTCGGGGTGGCGGTCCCCCCCGACGGCTACCTGCCCGCGGTGGCCGACCTCTGCAAGCAGCACGGCATCCTCCTGCACGTGGACGAGGTGATCAACGGCTTCGGCCGCACCGGCCGCCTCTTCGCCCACGAGCACGCGGGCGTGAAGCCGGACATCGTCACGGTGGCCAAGGGCATCTCGAGCGCCTACCTGCCGATGGCCGCCACCGTGGTGCGCAACTCCGTCTTCAAGTCGTTCATCGGCGAGGCGTCGGAGAACCGCCAGGTCAACCAGGTCAACACCTACGGCGGCCATCCGGTGGCCGCGGCGGTGGCCCTGCGCAACATCGAGATCCTGCTGGAGGAGAAGCTGGCCCAGCGCTCGGCCGACAACGGGGCCTACCTCCTCGACGGGCTCAAGACCCTGATGCGACACCCGTGGGTGGGCGACGTGCGGGGCAAGGGCCTCTACGCGGGGGTCGAGATGGTCGTCGACCGCAAGTCCAAGGCGATCATGCCGGCGCCCCAGATCAAGAAGCTGGTGGACCGCTGCCAGGAGCGCGGAGTGATCGTCGGCCGCTCGGGCGGCGGCGCGCACCTCGGCAACACCCTCGTGCTGGCCCCGCCGCTCGTCCTCACCCGCCCCGAGATCGACCGCATCGTCGCGGTGCTCGACCAGACGATCCCCGAGGTCTGCCGGGAGGCCGCGGCATGAGCCGGAGCTTCCCGCACCTCACGCTGCGCGGGAGCCACCGCGAGGTCGGGCGCCAGCACGGGGAGGCCCTCCGCCCGCTGGTCCGAGCGCACCTCGACCTGATCCACGCCCAGGGCGCGCAGAACTCGCGCCTCGAGCCGGAGACCGCGCGGCGCTGGGCCCAGGCCTTCGGCTCGGTGATCGGCGCGGCCGCGCCGCACTTCCTCGAGGAGATCGACGGGCTGGCCCAGGGCGCGGGCATCGAGCTGGCGGAAGCCTTGCTGCTCCAGGTGCGCCAGGAAGTGGCCCACGTGGCCCGCTTCGGCACCGTGGATCTCGAGTGCACCAGCTTCGCGGTCTCCGGCCCCTACACCCGGACCGGCGGGACCTTCGCGGGCCAGAACGCCGATCTCTCGGGCGGCATCGAGCAGTTCACCGCCGTCCTCACCTTCGCGGTCACCGGCAAGCCCGCGGTGATGATGCTGGTGCCCGCGGGCCAGATCAGCTACCTCGGCATCAGCAGCGAGGGCCTCTCCGCCGACGCCAACTTCCTCCGCTCGGGCGGCTGGCGCACCGGCTTCCCCCGTTACCTGCTCACGCGGCTGGCCATCGAGCAGCCGACGATCAAGGCCGCGGTGGACGCGGCGCTGACCCCGCGGCGGGCGTCCTCGCGCAACCTGCTGCTCGCCGATCGGGCCGGCGCCATGGTGGACATCGAGACCACCGCGGAGGAGCACGCGCTCACCTGGGGCGACGGCTGCCTCGTGCACGCCAACCATCACGTGCTGCCCGGCATGGCCTGCCACGAGACCGCCACCCCGGACGAGCTCCACAACTCCACCTGCCGCCATGAGCGCATCGCGGCCCTCGTGGAAGCCGGGCGCGGGCGCCTCGACGCGGACGCGCTCAAGGTCATCCTGCGCGATCACGCCAACCGGCCGCACTCCATCTGCGCGCATCCGGGCGAGCGCGTCTCCTACAGCTTCGCCTCGCTGATCTCCGACTTGGACGCGGGCCGCATGGAGATCGCGGTGGGCCCGCCCTGCGAGCACGAGTACGCGACGTACACGCTGGAGGCCGGGCGATAGCCACCGAGCTCTGGCGACTCGACGCGGTCGAGCTGGCGGAGATGATCCGCCGGCGCGACGTCTCCTGTCATGAGGTCGTGGCGGCGGCCCTGGCGCGGCTCGACGCGGTGAACCCGCGCATCAACGCGGTCGTCCGCCCGCTCCACGACTCCGCCCTCGCCGAGGCGGTCGCCGCCGACCAGGCGCTGGCGCGCGGCGCCCCGGCCGGGCCGCTCCACGGCGTGCCCATCACCACGAAGGTCAACGTGGACC
>DATFGS010000109.1:0-5539 GCA_035249225.1 Candidatus Methylomirabilota bacterium
GAGGCCGATGAACGCGAAGCCGATCACGTAGGCGGGCACGGCCAGCGGCAGGATCAGCGCCCATTCGAGCGCGCCGCGCCCGGGGAAGCGATGGTGCACGACGAGCCAGGCGAGCCCGCCCCCCACCGTGAGGGTGCCGGCGCCGACGCCGGCCAGCAGCAGCAGGGTCTGGCCCACGAGCTCGAGGAGCTGGGTGCGCCAGAGATGGAGCCACACGTCACCCGCGGGCGCCGCGAGGGACGAGACGACGGCCGCGATGGGCACCGCGAGCACCGCCGCGATGGAGACCGCGAGCCAGGTCCAGAAGGCCGGCGCCGCCGGCCGCAGCGCGAGCGCCCGGCCGGCGGGAGCTATCGCCACCCTCCGGGGGTCGCCACCGGCCTACTTGTAGCCCGTCCGGTCCGCCAGCTTCGTCGCGGCCGCCTGGAACTCGCCGGCCGCTGCGATGTTGGTGTCGTCCTGCTTGAACTTGCCCCACCGGGCGATGAGCGGGTTCACACCCGCCTGCGGGTTCGCAGGGTACTCGAAGTTGGAATCCGCGAACATCTGCTGGGCCTCGGGGCTCGTGAGGAACTCGATCAGCTTGATCGCCTCGGCGCGGTTCTTCGCGTGGGTGGTGACCCCCGCGCCCGAGATGTTCACGTGGGTCCCGGTCGTCTGCTGGTTGGCCCAGAAGGCGGCCACCGGGAACGTCGCGTCCTTGGCGAGGATGCGCCCGAGGTAGTAGGTGTTGGTCAGCCCGACGTCGCACTGCCCGGCCGCGACCGCCTCGAGGATCTTGGTGTCGCCCTGGATGAGGGTGGGATTGTTGGCGACCCAGCCCTTCACGATGCCCTCGGTCTTGGCCTCGCCGTACCGCTTGATCATGGTGGCCAGCAGGGACTGGTTGTAGATGTGGGTCGAGCTCCGCAGGCAGAGCCGCCCCTTCCACTTGGGATCGCCGAGCGCCTCGTAGGAGGAGAGCTCCTCGGGCTTCACCTTCCTGGTGTTGTACATGATGGTGCGGGCGCGCACCGTGAGCCCGACCCACCGGCTCTCCGGATCGCGCAGGTGGGCGGGGATATTGGCCTGGATCTCGGGCGAGTCCACCTTGCCGAGCAGCCCCGCGCGCGCCGCGTTCCAGAGGTTGCCCGCGTCCACGCTGATCAGCACGTCGGCCGGCGTCTTGTCGCCCTCGGCCTTCAGGCGCTCGAAGAGCGGGCCCGCCTCGCCCCCGAAGCTCTTCACCACGATGCCGGTCTTCCTGGTGAAGGCCTCCATCGCGGGCTCCTGCCCGTAGTGCGCGCGCGCCGAGTACACCATCACCTCCGCGCTCTCGCCGGTCCCGGCCGCGCCCAGGGAGGCCAGCCCGAGCGCCACTGCCAGGATCCGGGCCCCGCCGCGTCTCGTCTGCCGTGTCGCCATGCCGGTCTCTCTCCCTCGCCGTGCCGTGGTGGGTGACGCGGGGAGTGAGGCTACCCTAATCATTCAGATGTGTCAAACCTAATTCCCCCGGCCCGCGGGCCAGCGCCGGAGGGGCTAGAATGGTCGCCGTGGAGCCGCAGCTTTGGGCCTTCCTGCTGGTGGCGACCCTGCTCGCGGTGACGCCGGGCGCGGACACCCTGCTCGTGGCGCGCAATGTCCTCGGGCGCGGCCGGACCGCCGGGCTCGCGACCATCGCGGGGATCGCCGCCGGCTGCGTTGTCCACGCCACGCTCTCCGCGGTCGGGGTCTCCCTCGTCCTGGTGCGCTCGGCGGAGGCCTTCCACGCGCTCAAGTGGGCGGGCGCGGCCTACCTCATCGTCCTCGGCGTCCAGTCGATCCGGCGGTGGTGGCGGGCAGACGCCGCGGCCCCGGCCGCCGCCCCGGCGGACCCGGAGCGGACGGGCTCCCGGGGGCTGCGGTCCTTCCTGGAGGGGCTGCTCACGAACGTGCTGAACCCGAAGGTGGGGCTCTTCTACCTCGCCTTCCTGCCCCAGTTCATCGGGCCGGGCGATCCGGTGCTCGCGCGCTCGCTGCTCCTGGGCGGGCTGCACGTCGGCATCGGCGTCGTCTGGCTCTCGCTGCTGTCGTTGTCGCTCGTGCGGATCCGCCCGCTGGTGGAGAGCCGGCTCTGGCGGGCCCGGCTCGAAGGCGCGAGCGGGGCGGTGCTGATCGCGCTCGGGGTCAGGCTGGCTGCCGAGCGGCGCTGAGCCCCGCGACCCGATCGAGGCGGCGGCCCAGCCGCTCCAGGCGGTGCTCGAACGAAGCCTGCACGCGGGCGGAGGCGCGGTGCCGCCGGGCGAGCGCCAGGGCCTGCTCCACGACCTCGCGCGCCGCCGCGAGATCGCGCCGGCGATGCTCGTGGACCTTGGCGATCTCCTCCCACGGGCGCGGGTCGAACTCGCGGGGCGAGCGGGCGGCCGCCTCCCAGAGGGCGCGCGCCTCGTCCCAGCGCGCCAGCCGCTTCTCGCGGTGGGCGAGCCGCAGGAGCAGGCGCTCGCGCGAGGGCGTGGGCAGGCCGGTGTCGAGCGCCAGGCGGTAGCAGGCCAGGCTCCGCTCCGGCTCCGCCGCCTCGAGCATCCGCCCGAGGCCGGCCAGTGCTTCCGGGTCGAGCTCGGGATGCGGCGCGCGCGCGACCGCGTCCGCGACCCAGCCGGTGAGCGCGGCCAGCGACAGGATGTCGTGCCGGTTGTGCTCGAACACCCGCGGCAGCTCGTCCGGCCGCTTGCGCCGCAGGTACTCGAAGTAGACGGTGGGGATGAGGGCGCCCGGCAGGTCGTCGTCGCGGAGAAACCCGAGCACGTCCTGCTCGACCGTCCCGAGCCGGCAGTCGGCGAGCCGCGCGCTCCAGAGGCGGCGCGCCGGGCCGAGCAGGTCCACGTGGAAGACGTCGCCGGGAAAGCGCCGCCGGCCGAGCACGAAGCGCGTCTCGAGCAGCGGCAGGTCGAAGCCGGCCCCGTTGTAGGTGACGAAGCCGTCGAACCGCCGGAACGTCTCGTCGAGGACGGTCAGCAGCGCCGGCTCCTCGTCGAGATCGCGCATGAAGAACTGGCGCACCTCGAACTCGTCGCCGTCGAAGAAGCCGACCCCGACCAGGAACGCGTAGGTACCGGTGCCGCCGGCCAGCCCGGTGGTCTCGGTGTCGAGGTAGAGGAGCCGGCGCCCCTCGGCCACCGGCAGATCGCCCCGGCTCAGCAGGGCGAGCGCGGCGGGCGTGGCGTCGCGCGCGGCCAGCAGCGGCTGCGCGCCGTGCCGGTGCCCCACCGGGAACCGCCGGCGCACCACCAGGAGCCTGCCCCGCTCGGTCTCCTCGACCGCGCCGTCGAGCAGCGTCTCCAGCGACCGGGGCGAGCCCGCGGCCGGACGCGCGTGGCTCTTGGCCTCGATGCGGCGGATGATGCGGGTCAGCTCGGTGAGATCGCGCGCCACGGGAGCGGAGGGGTCAGCGCCGCGGCACGAGCCGCTTGAGGATCCCGAGCGCGATCGGCTTGGCCTGGCGTCCCACCTCGTTCACCGGCCCCACGCACGAGGGACAGCCGCTGCGGCAGCCGCAGGCTTCCAGCGTCTCGAGGCCGCGCGCGAGCAGCTCGGGCAGCACCTCGAAGATCCGCTCGGCCAGGCCGATGCCGCCCGGCTGGTTGTCGTAGAGGTAGATCGTCGGGGTGAACGTCTCGCCCTGGAGGAGCTGGGCGCGCATGGTTTCGCGGGTCACCACCTGCCCGGCCTGCGAGGGCGAGCCGTCGCCGAGCCACGCCCCCACGTCGCGGATGTCGCACAGCAGGAAGATCGGGGCCAGGCTGTGCAGCAGATGGGTGAGGGCCCGGAGCCCGTCCACCAGGTCGTCGCGCCGCGGGGAGATCTCGGCGAGCAGCCCGGGATCGAGCGTGAGCCACACGCTCGTGGTCTGCATCTCCTGCTGCGGCAGCTCCACCTCGCCCGAGCCCACGTTCTCGAGCGTGCCCATCTTGATCTTCTTGAAGCCGACGACCTTCTCGGCGACCAGCACCTCGCCCTGCTCGGCGAGCAGCCCGGGCGTCTCCTGCCGCGCGAGGCGCTGGAGGATCCACACTCCCTTGGCGCTGATCGCGTCGGTGAAGTAGTCCACCGCGACCTTCTTGACGTAGGCCACCTTCTCCTCGTCCTCGCGGTAGTGGAGCTCCTGCACCTCGAAGGGATCGCCCTCCAGCATGTAGATCGCCTTCGGATAGATCATGGAGAAGGCGCTCTTCCAGTCCACATCCGCGATGATCTGCCGCCGCTTGACCTGGGCCGCGTCGCGCGCGGTCGTGTCGATGACCAGGAAGTTGTCGGAGGTCACGGTTCGCAGCGAGATGTGGTCGGCCGGGTAGGTCTCGGAGCTCCAGTGGAAGTGCTCGCCCGCCCGGTGGAGCACGCCCTCGTCCTCCAGCGCGGCCAGGTGATTCGACACGTCGCCGCCGAAGGCCTCCTCCGCCCCGATCGGCAGCTCGAAGGCCGCGCACTTGACGTGGTTGATCAGGATGAAGGGATTCTCCGGATTGATGCGCGCGTGCTCGGGCGACGCCCCGAACAGGTAGTCGGGATGCGCGGCCAGGTACTGGTCCATCGGGGAGCTGGTGGCCACCATCACCGCGGCGGACTCGCCGCTGCGCCGGCCCGCGCGGCCCGCCTGCTGCCACATGGA
This sequence comes from Candidatus Methylomirabilota bacterium, assembly GCA_035249225.1. GTDB lineage: Bacteria > Methylomirabilota > Methylomirabilia > Rokubacteriales > CSP1-6 > CAMLFJ01. The sequence continues at coordinate 4,625 of DATFGS010000109.1, forward strand.
CGCGATGGTGCCGGGATAGCCCGCGAGCACCGCGACGTCGAGGTGCCCGATGTCGATCCCCAGCTCGAGCGCGCTCGTGGACACGACCCCCAGCACGTCGCCCGAGCGCAGCCCCTGCTCCACCTCGCGCCGCCGCAGGGGCAGGTACCCGCCGCGGTAGCCGCGCACGATGCCGGAGTCGCCGGTCTTGTCCTCGACCCCCTTCTTGATCGAGGCCAGCACGACCTCGGTCGAGAGCCGGCTCTGGCAGAACACGATGGTCGCGACCTTCTTCTTGAGGAAGCGCGTCGCGAGCTTCGACGCCTCGCCCAGGTACGGGGCGCGGATCCCGAGCTCCGGATTCACCACCGGGGGATTGTAGACCATGAAGGTCTTCTCGCCGGTGGGCGCCCCGCTCTCGTTCAGCTCGACCACCGTCTCCCCGGTGAGCCGCTGGGCCAGGTCGCCGGGGTTTGCGATGGTGGCGGAGGCCATGATGAACTGCGGGGTGGCCCCGTAGTGCCGGCAGATGCGCTTGAGCCGCCGCAGGACGTTCGCGAGGTGGCTGCCGAAGACCCCGCGGTAGGCGTGCAGCTCGTCGATCACCACGTACTTGAGGTTCTGGAAGAGGTTCACCCACTTGGTGTGGTGCGGCAGGATCCCCGAGTGGAGCATGTCGGGATTGGTCAGGACCAGGTTGGCCCGCGCGCGCACCGAGCGCCGCGCGTCCTGCGGGGTGTCGCCGTCGTAGGTGAACATCCGCATGTCGGGCAGCGACTTCGACAGCTCCATCAGCTCGGCGAGCTGGTCCTGGGCGAGCGCCTTGGTCGGGAAGAGGTAGAGCACCCGCGCCTCCGGCTGCTGGACCAGCGCCTGGAGCACCGGCAGGTTGTAGCAGAGGGTCTTGCCGGAGGCGGTGGGCGTGACCACCACGAG
>DATFGS010000110.1:0-1135 GCA_035249225.1 Candidatus Methylomirabilota bacterium
GCGCTCACCCGAGGAGGTGTGGGACCTGTTCCAGTCCTACTGGGACCGGCCCCGCCCCGAGATCTCCCAGACCGCCTCGACCTTGTCGCCCCGCATCGCGTAGATCCGGTCGTAGAGGTTGATGGTCGGATCGCAGTGCGGTGGGAAGAACTCGATGAGCTGCCCGAGCTTCGGCAGCCGCCCCGGCTCGATGGTCATGAGCCGCCCGTGCTCGTCGCCCGCCCACGAGTACTCCACGCCCGGCCACTCGACCGCCTCCGGCACGAAGGGCCGGTCGGTTGAGAAGGCCTTGAAGCCGCCGTCCACCATCGCCATCTCGGCGGTCGGCACGCTCACCACCGTGGTCAGCACGGTCAGCGCCATCTCGAAGTCGTCGTAGGCCGCCCCACGCGGGCCGCCGATGCGGCGGTAGTCGAGGTCCATCACGCAGTAGGAGCCGGACTGCAGCTCGGTCAGCCCCTCGAGCTCGACGTCGATGTTGAAGGTGCCGCTCGAGCCGCCGGTCACGATCTCCACCGCCATGCCGTGCTTCTCGAACAGCTCGCGCGTCTTCATGAGCCGGCTCATCCAGCGCTTCGAGGCCCGCCGCCGCTCGTCGAAGCCCATCACGTGCGCGCAGTGGCCCGCGTACCCCTGCAGCCCGCGCAGGTGCAGCGAGGGCTGCGCCATCACCTCGCGACCCAGGTCCCGCGCGGGCTCGCCGGGCTGGCACCCGGTGCGCCGGCCGCCCACGTCCACGTCCACCAGCACGTTGAGCACGAGCCCCGCGTCCTTCACCGCGCGGCCCAGCTCGTGCACGTTGTCGGGATGATCCACCACCACCAGGGTCTCGGGCTGGCGGCGGAGCACCCCGAGCAGCCGGCCGATCTTCTCGGGCCCCACCACCTCGGTGGTGATCAGCAGGTTGCGCACGCCGGCGGCGGCCATCACCTCGGCCTCGCCCACCTTGGCCACGCACACGCCCACCGCGCCGGCGGCGACCTGGCGACGGGCGATCTCCGGGCACTTGTGCGTCTTCGAATGCGGGCGGAGCTTCTTGCCGGCGGCCTTCACGTGGGCCGCCATCTTCTGGATATTGCGCTCGAAGCGATCGAGATCCAGCAGCAGCGCGGGGGTGGGGAGCTCGGCTCGGTTC
>DATFGS010000111.1:0-2737 GCA_035249225.1 Candidatus Methylomirabilota bacterium
ACATCCCTCACCCTCTCCATCCTGGGGCTTTCGAACGCCACCGTCGGCGCGGCCGAGCTCACCGGCTCGACCGAGACCCAGAGCGCCGACGCGAAGATGCCGGCCGGCGCCGACTTCGGCAACGGGCCGCCGGGCGGCGGCGCCCAGCTCATCGGGACCGACTACGTGCCGAGCTGCGCCGAGTTCGGCAACGGGCCCACCGGCGGGGCCGCGGTGGACCAGACGCCGCGCCGCCTGCCCACCGGCGCCAGTTCAGCAACGGGCCGACCGGCATCAGCAAGGAGTAACGGCCCCGCACCACCAGGCGGCGGCGCGTCCTTCCGGGGCGCGCCGCCGCCTTCGTTGACACCCTCCCCGCCCCCGCGTACAGTCTCAGCGGTCTCGTCATCACCCCGTCGCGAGAGAGGAGCCTCATGGACGTCGATCGCCCGCTACCCACGCCGATCACCCCGGAAGCCAGGCCGTTCTGGGACGGCTGCCGAGCCGAGAAGCTGATGCTCCCCCGCTGCGAGGACTGCGCGCACGTGTTCTTCTACCCGCGCATCCTGTGCCCGCGCTGCCACTCGCGCCGCGTCGGCTGGATGCAGGCGAGCGGGCGCGGCAAGCTCCACTCGTTCGAGATCGCCTATCAGGCCTTCCAGAAGGCGTGGAAGATCAAGCCGCCCTACGTGCTCGCCATGATCGAGCTGGAGGAAGGCCCGCGCATGATGTCGAATCTGATCAACGTGGAGGCGTCGCCCAAGGCGATCAAGTGCGACATGCCGGTGGAGGTCGTCTTCACCAAGGTGAGCGACGACGTGACCCTGCCGCTGTTCCAGCCGAGGCGGTGAGCGCCATGGCGACCGTCAGCGAGCGCCAGCGGGAACTGCGCAACGTCGCCTGCATCGTGGGCGTGGACGAGAGCGACCAGATCGGCACCCTGCCGAACACGAGCCAGCTCTCGCTGCATCTCGAAGCGATCTCGAACGCGGTCCGCGACGCGGGCCTCAAGGTGAAGGACGTGGACGGCATCTTCACCGCGGGCCAGCACTCCCCGGCCACGCTCGGCGAGGCCCTCGGCGTCAAGCCGCGCTACGTGGACGGCACCACCGTCGGCGGCTGCTCCTTCATCATCATGGTCGGCCACGCGGTGGCCGCCCTGCATCACGGCCTCTGCGACGTGGCGGTGGTCTCCCATGGGGAGAGCGGCCGCTCCGGCACCGGCGTCACCCGCAGCCGGGACACCGCGCTCAGCGGGCAGTTCGAATTCCCCTACGGCTTCGGCGGGGCCACCAGCTACTTCGGCATGATCACCACGCGCCACATGCACGAGCACGGCACCACGCTCGAGCAGTGGGCCCAGGTCGCGGTGTCCACCCGGAAGTGGGCCGCGCTCAACCCCAAGGCGCGCTTCCGCGATCCGATCACGGTGGCCGACGTGCTGAACTCGCGCCCCGTCTCCTACCCGTTCAACCTGCTCAACATCTGCCTCGTCACCGACGCGGGCGGCGCGGTGGTGCTCACGCGCGCGGACCGGGCGAAGGACTGCGCCAAGCCGCCGGTCTACGTGCGCGGCTTCGGCGAGGCCACCGAGCACGTGATGGTCACGAACATGGACCGCCTCTCGATCAGCGCGGCCACGCGCCTGGCCGGCGAGCGCGCCTTCTCGATGGCCGGGGTGTCCGCGAAGGACTTCAACCACGTCATGCTCTACGACGCCTTCACCTCGGGGCCCCCGATCATGCTGGAGTCGCTCGGCATGGCCAAGCCGGGCCAGGGCGTGGAGTTCTTCTCGGAGGGACGCTCGACCCCGGGCGGCAGCCTGCCGATCAACACGAACGGCGGCGGGCTCTCCTACACCCACTCGGGGATGTACGGCATCTTCCCGATCATCGAGGCCACCCGCCAGCTCCGCGGCGAGTGCGGCGCGCGCCAGGTGCCCGGCGCGGGCTGCTCCCTGGTCAACGGCATGGGCGGCATGCTCTCGGCCGCGGGCACGCTCGTCCTGGCCAACCGGACCTGACGGTGCCGGCTATTCTATGGGGACGAAGATGCAGTGGCGGAGCTTGCCGTCCAGAGCTTTCGACAGGTGACCCTTGCCCCAGGTGTCCTCCACCAGGAACACCTCGCCGGCGCCGATATTGCGCGACTCGCCGTCGCTCGCGGTGATCTGCACCCCCGCGTCCAGATTGATGATGTACTGCCGGCGCGGCGCCGGGTGCCAGTCGAGATCGTAGTCGGGCGCGACCTCCCGGAAGATGATCCCGGTCGCGGGGAGGCGCGCCGACAGCTTCCCGGCCCGGCCCGACTCGACGTACGGGATCTCCATGTCCTCGAAGTGCGACTCGCCCTGCTTGTCCACGTAGAGATGATGGATCTTCATGGGGCTCCTCATGGGTCCTGCCGCGGATGATGGTTGACGGCTCGGGCCCCGAAGGTAACACATGAAGCCGGCTCCATTCCGCTACGCGCGGCCGAGCAGCCTGGCGGAGGCGACCGGGCTCCTGGCCGCCGCGCCCGGCGACACCAAGCTGCTGGCCGGCGGGCAGAGCCTGGTGCCGATGCTCAACATGCGCCTCGTGCGGCCCGCGGTGCTCGTGGACGTCAACGGGCTGCGCGAGCTGACCGGCATCACGCCGCTCCCCGGCGGGGGACTCCGCCTCGGCGCGCTCACGCGCCACGCCGAGCTGGCGGCCTCGCCGCTCGTGCGCGAGCGCGCCCCGCTCCTCGCCGAGGCCGCGCGCCACGTCGGCCACGC
>DATFGS010000112.1:0-1193 GCA_035249225.1 Candidatus Methylomirabilota bacterium
GAAGCTGTCGGGCCAGACGCGGAAGGACTACTGGCAGCAGCGGCTCGAGATCGCGGCCCTGCGGCCCCCCTGGATGTCGCTCATCGCCGAGACCGACGGCCGGCCGGTGGGCTTTCTCTTCGGCTGGGTGGGCGAGTCCGAATTCGGCATCGGCCGGCGCACCGGGTGGGTGGATCTGATCGGCGTGGCCCCACCCTATCGCGGCCGCGCGGTTGCCCGGACCCTGCTCCGCCGCTTCGTGGACAGCGGCCGCGAGCTGCGCGCGATCGAGCGGGTGGCGACCCTGGTCGACCTCGGCCAGGAGGACGTGCCGGAGTTCTTCACCCGCGAGGGGTTCCATCGCGGACCGATGATCCACATGGAGCGCGAGGTGCTGCCGTGAAGACGATGACGTCTCCGACCCAGACGCTGCGGGAGGAGCATCGGGTGATCATGCGCGCCCTCGTGCTGATCGAGATGGCCGCGGCCCGGCTGAGCGCCGGCCGGGCGCTACCGGCCGGTTGGTGGGAGGACCTGCTCGAATGGCTCCGAGCCTTCGCGGACCGGAACCACCACGCCAAGGAAGAAGCGCATCTCTTCCCGGCGCTGGCCCAGGCCGGCGTGCCCGCCGCCGGAGGGCCGGTCGGCGTGATGCTGGAAGAGCACGCCGAGGGCCGCGAGCTGATCCGGATGATGGCGGAGAGCGGTGGCGAGCGGCGCGTGGCGGCCGCCCATCGGTACGTCCGCCTGCTGCGCGACCACATCGACAAGGAGAACGGGGTGCTGTTTCCGCTGACCGAGGCCGTCCTCGACCCGCAGTGCCAGGCGGCGCTCGCCCGTGCGTTCGAGCAGGTCGAGGCCGAGCAGGGGCTCGCGGCCTCCAGCGAGCACGCGGAGGCGCTGGTGGACCGGCTCGCCGCGGCCCTCGATGACGGCCGCGACGGACGACGGGACGGGAGGGACCAGCCATGATGCGTTCCGGACGAGACGACGAGAGGGATTGCCCGTGCTTGACTCCCACGGTCCGCGGCCGCGCCGGTGTGGGCCCCGAATCCGTGTACTGCCGACTCGCAAGCGGGCGGGTACGCGTGCCCACCCGCGCCGAGCTGGCCTCGCGGTGCACGGCGGGCCGGTACCAGAGCTGCCCGGGCTACCGCCGATGGATCGCGAGCCGCCAGTGGGCGTGGAGGGTGAGCTGAAGATCTACCTCATCG